>JAJYJR010000069.1 GCA_021789355.1 Chloroflexota bacterium
GAGCGACGGCGGCTGCACGAGCGCGCCGCGGACTGGTTCGAGGGTGCCAATCTCGCCTCCGAGGCGATCGACGAGGCTCTGGCCGCCGGCTCGGCTGAGCAGGCGATCCCGCTCGTCGAGCGAGCGGCGCGCCCATCCTTCGAGACAGGCGAGCTGGCGACCCTGCTCGGCTGGCTCGAGGCGCTCCCCCCCGACCGCGTCTCGATGAGCCCGGAGCTCGTCTCCCTGTACGCGTGGACGCTGTTCGAGACGGGCCAGGTCGGAGCCGCCCTGACGCGCGCCGCCCGTCATCTCGCCGCGTCGGACGCCCGTGGACCGGCCGAGGGGCGGCTGCTCATCCTCCAGGCGATGATGGCCACCGTCACCGGGCCCGACGCGGAGCAGCTGGCGAACGAGGGACTCGCACTCGTGGGCGACGACCCGCTGTTTTGCTCGTTCGCGCTCCTGGCCGCGGGCCTCGCGAGGCTCGCGCGCGGGGAGTACGTGCCGGCCGTTGAGACCCTGCGGGCCGGCTTCGAGACGGCGCGCCGCGCCGGCAACCCGATGGCGGTCCTGCCCGCGGTCAACCCTCTCGGCCATGGCCTTGCCGTGGTCGGCCTCCGCCCGGAGGCCGAGACGATGTGCCGCACCGTCCTCGCCCAGCAGGCCGACGTGCACGGCAGACCGCGGCCGGTCGCCTGGCCGGCCCGCGTGGTGCTCGGGATCGTGCGCTATGAGGCCAACGACCTCGTCGAGGCCCGACGCGAGCTCGAGGCGGGATTCGAGGCGGCCTCTCAGATGGGAGTCGGCCGGCCCGTGCTCGGCTGGGCGATCCCGTACCTCGCGCTCGTCCGACTCGCCTACGGGGAAGCCGACGCTGCGTTCGAGGCGCTCCGAACCAGTCAGCGCGACCTTCGGACGACCGGCGTGGCGCTGCCCGGGCTGGCCGGTGAGATCGGCGCCCGAATCCTCCTGCGAGGGGGCGATGTCGCCGGCGCCGGACGCTGGGCCGACCGGGCGACACCGGAGGCACCACCCGGCTCACCGCTCCTCGAACTCCTGCGTCGATCGATGGACATGACGATCGCGAGGGTGCGCCTGGCGCAAGGCAAGATGGACCAGGCCGGCGATATGCTGGCCCGGACGAGCGTCGCACAGGAAGCCTCGGGCGCCGTCGCGGACCTGATCTCGATCCGCGTTCTCCAGGCTGCGGTGGCCGAGGCGGCGGACCGCCGGGCGGGGGCCGTGCGAGCGCTGGGGCAGGCGGTCGAGCTCGCCGCCCCTGGCGGCTACGTCCGGCGCTTCGTCGATGACGGGCGGAGCGTCAGCCACCTCCTGCCCCAGGTCCGTTCGATCGCGCCCGGGTTCGTCGATGCGCTGATCGCCGCCTTCGCGGCCGAGCCGACCGATGCCGCGACACCTCGCCCACACCCGCGAGGGGCATCGCTCTGGCGGGACGCCGAGGGGCATCTGTTCGAAGCGCTCACTTCCCGTGAGCTCGATGTCCTGCGCCTGATGGCCGAGGGCGCGAGCAACGCAGAGATCGCCGCCGGCCTGACTGTATCGCTCGGCACAGCGAAGTGGCACGTCGGCCACGTGCTCGCCAAGCTCGGCGCGTCGAGCCGAACCCAGGCGCTTCTTCGCGCCCAGCAGGTCGGCCTCGTCTGAAGCTGCGGGCCGCGGGCCGTCGTTGCCTGACCCCTCCTTTCGAGAGGGGAGTCGCGTCTCGGAAGACCGGCCTTTCGCGAGGCGCGTTCGCGACGCGCCACCCCGACCATCAGGGCCATGGACCGCTACGAGATCCGAGTCGCCGGCCACCTGAGCGAGCGACGCGCCCATGCCCTGGGCTGCGAGGAGCTCCGGCTCCTGCCGGGCGGCGACTCAACGCTTGCCTTCGCGGCGGCCGATCAGGCCGCCCTGTACGGCCTGCTGACGCGGCTGCGCGATGCGGGCCTCGAGCTCGTGGCCGCGGAGCGCGTGCTCGGGCCAGTGAAGGGCAGGACCGCGGCCCAACGATCACCGAACGACCAGAAGGAGGATCCCCATGTCGCAAATCGACGCTGTGATGAGCACCAGTGAGCATAGGCCGCGTCCGTACGTGCCCTCGCGGTTCTTCATGAGCCACGTGGTGAACCCGCTCACGCTCTGGCTCGGCGGCCCGACGCTCACGGTGCGCGGTCGGCGAACAGGTCGACCGATCAGGACGCCCGTCCCGACGCTCGAGTTCGAGGGCGCGCGCTATCTCGTCGCGGGCGGCGGCGAGACCCACTGGGTGCGCAACCTGCGTGCCTCTGGCCAGGGCGAGCTGCGGAGGGGCCGGACGCACGTGCCCTTCCAGGCGGTCGAGGTCGCCGGCGACGAGCACGACCGGGTCGTGACCGCGTATCGCGAGCGCATGGGCTGGCGGGCACGCGAGTTCTTCGCGTTACTTCCTGACCCGGCAGACCACCCGGTCTTCCGTGTCGACCCGTTGGAGGCGTAGGGACATGTCTGACCAGATGATCAAGCTCATCGCCGCCGGCGTGCTGCTCCTGCACGGGCTCGGCCACGGGGGAGCTTTTGGTGCCCTCGCCTGGATCCGGTTCCGGCCCGGCACGCCGACCGGCGACTGGCTGGCGGCCCGGTCGTGGCTCGTCCCGTCGCTTCCGGCGGATACGGCCACGACCCTCGCGGGCGCGTTCTGGGTGGTGTCGCTGGTCGGCTTCGTCATCGCCGCGACGTCGTTCTGGGGTGTCGTGCTCCCGGGCAGCGTCTGGCGGCCCGTGGCCGTGGCGTCCGCGCTCGTGTCGATCGCCGGGATCACGTGCTTCTTCGGCACGTGGCCGATGTTCAACACCCTCGCCGCGCTGGCCGTGAACGTCGCCGTCCTCGTCGCGGTGCTCTGGCTGCACTGGCCATCGGCAGCCGTGCTGGGCGGCTGAGCACATGCAGCGAAGGAAGAGGTGCAGTCATGAACGAGACGAGATGGGAGCGCTGGGGCGCGGCGAGCGGCCTCGGGGCGATCGTGACCGGCGCCGCGGCCGTGCTGTTCGAGCGCGGCCCGCTGAGCGCGAGCGATCCGGTCGCGAAGATCGTCGCGTACTACACCGACAACCAGGGCGCGCTTCGAGCCCAGGCCCTGCTGTTCGTGGTCGGGGCCGGCTTCTTCCTCTGGTTCCTCGGCGGCCTGCGGAGCTTCCTCTCGCGGGCCGAAGGTGGCAGCGGCTGGCTGTCAGCCGTGGCGATGAGCGCGGGCGTCGCATCGACCGTGCTCACGCTCGCAGCACTCGCCTTCCAGGTCGGCCTGGCCGGCGCCGCCAGGGATGCCGGCCAGCCGGCGCTGATCGGGACCATGGACGCCCTGTTCGTGGTCGCGAACCTGCCGCTCGCGGTCATGCTCCTCGCGGTCGCCATCCTGACATTCCGCACCGCGGCCTTCCCGGCCTGGCTCGGATGGCTCTCGCTGCTGGCCGCCGTTGGCCAGCTGATCCCGGTGGGCGGGATCGCCCTCGACAGCGGGCCGCTGACCGCCGACGGATGGTTAAGCGCCTACCTGCCGTACCCGCTCTACGCGCTCTGGCTCGCCGGCGCGGCGGTGGTCACGACGCTGCGCACCGGCACAACACCCCAGGCGACGCCGGCGAGCCTCCGGCCAGTCAGGGCAGCGTGAAGGGAGTTACCGATGACATCGCCCACCGCCGCTGCCCTGCCGCTCAGGCGTGACCTGACCCTTGCCTACGCATCCTCGCTCGCCGTGGCATTCGCCCTCGCAGTCGCCTCGATCGCCGGGCTGGTGCCGGGCTCGCACGGCCTGTACGACACGGGGTCGCCGCTGGTGCAGGTGTCGCGCGGAGGCGACGCGGCCAATCTGGTCCTTGGAGTGCCGGTCCTGCTGGGATCGATGTGGCTCGCGAGGCACGGCTCACTGATCGGACTGCTCCTCTGGCCGGGTGCGCTCTTCTACGCCCTCTACGCCGACGCCCTGTACCTTGTGGGCGCCCCACTCAGCGGTCTGTTCTTCTGGTATGTCGCCGTCGTGACGCTGAGCGCTTGGACCCTGGTGGGCATCGTGGCCAGCATCGACGCCGAGGAGGTCTGCCGGCGTCATCCCGTCGCACCCGCACGACGCGTTGGGATTGCGCTGGTCCTCATCGCCGTTCTCGCCTATGTCGGTTTGACGGCCGCCGTCGGCAGCTCGCTCGACAGCCCGCAGAGCGACGTCGGGATGCGCCCACAGTGGGTCGTCGACTTCGCGTTGGGCACGCCGGTGCTGCTCCTCGGGGGCGCACTCCTGTGGAGGCGAATGTCCCTGGGCTACGTGGCGACCGTCGGACTGCTCCTGGTCTCCGGGCTCAACGGGCTGGCGTTCGCTGCCTCAGCCATGCTCGACGGGCTGCTCAGTGGCCGTGCGTTCGAACCGGCCGTGGTCGTGGTCCACCTCGCCATCGGTGGCGCCAGCCTTGGACTGCTCGCGTACTTCGAGCGCGGGGCGATCGGACGAGCGCCCAACGTTCGACCGGGAGTGAGTTCGTGGCCGAGCGAGCAGGCTCCACGATCGGAGAGGTCATCCTGACACCGTCCGCCCCGGGACGGTCTGGCGGCGTAACCCCGCGCCGCATGGCCACGGAGATCGGCGCCAGCAGGATCTGCGGGATCGGCCACAGATGGTCGCCAGGAATCGTCTGGGCGCGGTCCACTGCTTCGTGCAGTTGACTCCGCCGACCGTTCGGACCGAGCGGGGTAGCCGATAATCGGACCGATGGCGGCATCGCGAAGTGGTGAGTCGCAAGTCCACAGTCCCCTCCTCGGGACCAAGCTTCGCGCGCCGGTGGACGTTCGCGACCACCGCGAACGTCCCCGTCTCAGCGCCCAGCTCGATCGGGGGCTCGACGATCGGACCCGCCTCACCCTCCTGTCTGCTCCGCCCGGCTATGGCAAGACGGTCACCGTCGCGGGCTGGCTCGAGGCACGCGGGATGCCGCGCGCCTGGCTGTCGCTTGATCCGGCGGACAACGACATCGCCAGGTTGGCTCACTACCTCGCCGCGGCGCTGCGCTCGGTCCGACCGGAGGCCGGAGCCGTTACCGCGGGCCTCTTCAGTCCCGGGTCGAACACAACGCCCGACTTCGTCGGGGCCGTCCTGGTCGATGCGATGGCGGCCACCGATGAGCCGTTCGTCCTTGTCCTCGACGATTACCACGTCATCACGGCAGAGCCGGTCCAGCGTCTCGTCCGCTTCCTGATCGAGCACGGCCCGCCGTTCGCGCGCCTGGTCCTCCTGACGCGCGAAGATCCCCCGTTGCCGCTCGCCCGCCTGCGAGCCCACGGCCGGCTCGTCGAGCTCCGGGCGGACGACCTGCGCTACAGCGTCGACGAGGCGTCGGCCTATCTCGCGGACGCCGGCCTCGCCCTCGAGCCCGACCTCATCGCGCGGCTCGTCGAGCGGACCGAAGGCTGGATCGCGGGGCTCCAGCTGGCGGCCATCTCGCTCCGCGAGCGGCCGGATGCCGCCGCGCTCGTCGACGCCTTCAGTGGCAGCCAGCGCTTCGTCCTCGACTACCTCGCCGACGAGGTCCTCGACTGCGTCGACGGGGACCTGCGTTCGTTCCTGATCCGGACCTCGATCGCCGAGCGTTTCGACGTCGGGCTGTGCCGCGTCCTCAGCGGCCGCGACGACGTCGACGCGCTGCTGACACGCGCGGAGCGCGCCAACCTGTTCCTCGTCCCGCTCGACACCGAGCGGCGCTGGTATCGCTACCACCATCTCTTTGCCGACTACCTGCGCGCGCTGCTCGCCGAGGACGAGCGACGGGAGCTCCACGAGCGCGCGGCCGACTACCTGGAGGGGCGCGGGCTCGTCCCCGCGGCGATCGACCACGCCCTCGCCGCCGGGTCGCTCGATCGAGCGGTGGGGCTGATCGAGCGCGAGGCCACCGCGACGTTTGAGGCCGGTGAGCTGCCGACCCTGCTCGGCTGGCTCGATGCGCTGTCCGATGATCGGGTCGCGGCGAGCGGTGAGCTCGTGTCGCTTCGTGGCTGGGCGTTGTTCCTGACCGGCCAGCTCGCTGCCGCCAAGACGTGCGCCGACGGCCACCCGATCGCTCCGGGTGCCGCGGGACCGGCCGAGGGGCGGCTGTCCGCCCTCCGGGTGGTGCTCGACCTTTTCTTCCCGAGCGAACCCGGCGCGGATCATCTCGGGCAGGCAGCCCTCGACCTGCTCGGCGCGGACGACTCGGTCCGGACGCTGACCCTGCTCGCGCTCGGCACCGCCCGGCTCTCGCGGGGCGAGTGGGTCGCGGCCATCGAGACCCTGCGCCCCGCGCTCGATTCGGCACGGCGCACGGGCCAGTCGATGACCGCGGCGGCCGCCGCGACGGTGCTCGGGCTTGCGCTCGTGGTCATCGGCTCCAGGTCCGAGGCCGAAGCGCTGGCCCATGAACTCCTGGAGGAGGGGCCCGCCCCCGGCAGCCAGGCAGGCGCTGCTGCCTGGTTCGTGGTGCACTGGCTGCTCGGCATCGCCCGCTACGAGGCTGGCGACCCGCCCGAGGCACGGGCTGAACTCGAGCGTGGCTTCGCGGCGGCGGCCCGGTTCCGTCTGGGCCGCACCTTCGGCCTGGGCGTCCCGGACTCTTATCTCGCCCTTGCCCGCCAGGCGACCGGCTCGCCCGAGGCGGCCCTCGAGACGGTGCGCGCCGTCGCCCGCGATGCGCGCGCGGCGGGTGCATCCCGCGTCGTCGCGCAAGTTGCGGAAACGGAGGCGCGCATCCGGCTGATGCAGGGCGACCTCGCCGGCGCGGCCACCTGGGCCGACCGCCCGATGACCAACGTCGAGGGCGGGGGAACGGATCCCGGGCGTCAACCACGCGATGTGATGGTCGCTCGCGTCCGGCTGGCGCAGCGCAGGTCCGCGGAGGCGCGGAGCCTGCTCGCCACCGCGAGAGGCGAGGCCGAAGTCGCCAACAGCGTCGCCGAGTTGATCACGATCGGCATCCTGGACGCGACCGTGGCCGAGGCGACCGGCCGGCGCGCGGCCGCCCGGCGGTCGCTCGAGGCAGCGGTCCGGCTCGCTGCGCCCGGCGGCTACGTCCAGCGGTTCGTCGACGACGGCAGGAGCGTCGCCCACCTCCTGCCCCTCGTGCGGAAGGCGTCGCCGGCCTTCGTCGATCGGGTGATCGCCGCGGTCGCGGCCGCAGCCGCCTCGGGCCGGCCCGCGCCGCCGGCGCCCCGCGGAGGCCCTCTATGGGCTGGCGCCGCCGGACAGCTCCTCGAGCCGCTCACCGCCCGCGAGCTCGACGTCCTCCGGCTTATGGCCGAGGGCGCGACCAACGCCGACATCGCCGACCGGCTGGCCTTCTCGCTCGGCACCGCCAAGTGGCACGTAGGCAACGTCCGCGCCAAGCTCGGCGTGACGAACCGAACAGCGGCCCTCGTGCGCGCCCAGGAGCTCGGGCTCGTCTGAGACTCCCGCACGAAAGCCCCCCGTTTTGTAGGGGCTCGTGGCAGCGACCCGTACCTCCACTCCTGCAGGCGCGATCCGGCCGGCAGACGGCCAGGATCGCGCCATGGAGCACTACGAGATCGAGGTCGTCGGCCACCTCGACCGGCGCCGGGCGCGGGCGCTCGGTTGCGAGCTTCGCCGACTGCTGCCCGGTGGTCGCTCAGTGCTGAGGTTCGCCGCCCCCGATCAGGCGGCGCTGTACGGCCTGCTCGCCAGGCTCCGGGACGCCGGCCTGGAGCTCGTCGCTGCCGGGCGCATCGCGGGACCGGTCTCGTCGGAAGGTGGCCCCCACGGCGCGGACGAGGTCCCGCCCATCCCGAAGGAGATGAGGGAATGAAGGTGCTGGTTGCATACGCGAGCAAGTACGGGGCGACGCGGGAGATCGCGGAGCGCCTCGCCAATCGACTGCAGGCCGCCGGGCTCGAGACGGAGGTGCACCCGGTGACGACGGCGAGCGATATCTCCGGGTACGGCGCCTTCGTGATCGGTAGCGCGGCCTACCTCAGTCACTGGCTCAACGACGCCACCGCGTACGTGCGAGGCAATGGCGCCACGCTCGCGAGCCATCCAACGTGGCTCTTCGGTAGCGGCCCGCTGGGGACCGAGCCGATCGACGCCCAGGGCCGTGATCTTCGGCTCGCGGCGGAGCCCAGGGAGTTCGCCGAATTCAAGGAGACGATCAAGCCGATCGGGACCCGCGTCTTCTTCGGCGCCCTGGATCCGGGCGGGCTCGGTTTCCGGGACCGCGCGATGCGGGCGCTGCCGGCCGGGCGGGCGCTGCTTCCCGAGGGCGACTTCCGCGACTGGCCCGACATCGATGCCTGGGCGGCCGGCATCGCGGTGGAGCTCACGGCAGCGCCGGCTGGCCTACCAACCCAGACGTCAAGCTAGGAGGCAGTCATGCACGCAATCGAGGCGGCCGCAACCCAAAGCGCCGCGGCGAAGCTGAGCACGGGCGCCTACGGCGCGACCCGGATCGTCGTCTCGATGTTCGGTGCGCTGGTGGCCTTCGCCGGCGTCGAGCACGGGCTCGGAGAGGTCCTCCAGGGTCCCGTGGCCCCCGGCGGGCTCGCGATCGAGTCGTGGCCGGACGTCAAGGCCTTCGACATCCTGGCCGGCGAACCGGCGATGACGGTGATCCCGAACCTGCTGGTGACCGGCGTGCTGGCAGTGATCGTGGCGCTCGCGGTTGGGATCTGGTCCGTCAGATTCGTGGAGCGCCGGGACGGTGGCCCGGTCTTGATCGGCCTGTCGGTGCTTCTCCTCCTCGTCGGCGGCGGCGTTGCCCCTGCGCTGATGGGCATCATCCTCGGCATCGCCGCGACGAGGATTGGCGCCGTCTCCCGCCGACCGGTGGGCGTCGTCGCGAGGGCGATGGGACGCGCCTGGCCGTGGGCCCTGGGAGTCGGCGTGCTCGGCTACCTGGGATTGTTTCCGGGCCTCGTCGTGGCGAGCTGGCTCATTGGCGTCAGCGACCAGAACCTCGTGCTCGCGCTCTCGGCGGTGGCGTTCGCGGCGCTCCTGTTGGCGCCAGTGGCCGCCCGAGCACACGATCGTGCCCATGTCCGCGGAGCGATCGTGTCGTGACACGACCGAAGCGTGTCCATGGCGACGCAACCACGATCGGGAAAGCCATGCGAGCGAGCTGGCTCTGGGTTTCCCCTGACTCCGCGACACCCACCTGAGGAGGAAGGTCTACGATGCGCCCCTGGCTGCGCTATCTGATCGCGCTCGTCGTCGGTGCGCATGGCTCCGTGTACCTCCGGGTCGAGCAGTTCGTGCCAGGCCAGCTGGAGGCCTGGCAGGGGTCGACGCTGCTCGGCGGCGTCATTGGCAGCGAGGTGTTGCCGGCAGGTGGCCAGGGCCCCGCCGTGACGGCGCTCACGCGCCGGGCGACACCGTCCGCAGGCCGGCCAGCCGGGCGGCCGCCGCCTGGCGCTCGTCGTAGCTCACGAAGCCGTCGAGGGGCACGAGGCCAACGGCGGCCGCGACGTGGATCGCGTCCAGCGCACGGAGTGCCGGCTCGGCGAGGGCCCCGGCCACCAGGAGCAGTGCCCGGTCGAGCGGCTGGAGCGCGACCGCGTCGAGGACCTCTCCGGCGCGGTCCATCAGGACGTCCAGCCCCAGCCGCGGGTCGCTTGCGGCGGCGCGCCGGATGGCGCGCGGGACCTCGGTCAGCACAAGTTCGCACGAGACGATGTCGGCATCGGCCAGGAACGCGCGCAGCGCCGTGCTCTCGGGCTCGTCGCGCACCAGCTTTACCAGCGCCGACGCGTCGGCGTAGAAGAGCGCCACGCCTCAGCGCTCGCCGCGGATCTCGTCCAGGGCGCGGCTCAGCGCGTGGGGGTCGCCTTCCATCGGCAATGGCGCCGGCAGCCCACGACGGGCCGGGCGGGCGACCCGCCCCGCGGCGATGAGCCGGTCCAGCGCGGCGCCCGTGCTGGGGGCCGGGCCGATCTCGGCGACCGGCCGGTTGCGGTCAGTCACCAGCAGTCGCTCGCCACCCTCGACGCGCCGCAGGTAGCGGCTCAGATTCTGGCGCAGCTCGGCAACGCCGACCGTCCTGTCCATGTACATAAATGTAGCACATCGCACATTCTCATGCCGGTCCTTTCACTGGCGGCTCTGGGGGCCTCGCAGGCCTCCACGGCGGAGGCAGTTTCCAGAACTTGCCGACGGAGCTTGTGTACTCGTACCGCTACAGCTTCGAACCCTGATCGCCCGCGTCGGCCTCAACGGCCGACCGAGGCGAGCCATGCCCCGGCCCGGGCTACCCCGCCGGGGCATGCGTGCAGTTCACGCGGCGACGCAGCCGACGTCTGACGAGGGAGGTTGGTCGGGGCGAGAGGCATTGCCCCGCGACCACCGACCTCCCCGTCATGATGCGGCTCGCCGAGCCGCCCGAGCCCTGCGAGTGGCTCCTGAGCGCCCGACGCGGGCGCGTCGCCGGGCTGGCGGATCCTACGGCCGCTGCTGGCGGAGCCTGGCGCGGCCCGAGTCAGACGAATGGCGTCCGGCCGGCGACCCTCACCTTCGCGAAGCGCCGATCGTCATGGCACGCCGGGCGCTTGGCGGAAATCGATCCGCGTCTCTTCAGGCTGGCCGACCTCCCGCGCATCCCGGTCATGACGAAGGCCGACCTGATGGCGAACTGGGATCGCATCGTGACGGACAGGCGGCTGTCGCTGCGGATGGTCGAGGCGACCCTCGCGCCCGGGCCGACGCGTACCTCCTCGGCGAGTTCCGGGTAGTCGCGTCCGGCGGATCGAGCGGGACACGCGGGGTATTCGTGTACGACTGGCGGGGCCGGGCGACGTGCTTTCTGCCGTTCCGTCAGCCGGCGCTGACCTCACTGGCGCTGCCCGGCTCGGAGGCACTGGTCTTCGCCGAGCGCCCCGCCCACCTCTCGTCGTCTCTGACGCGGACCTTCGTGGCGACATCACTCTCGTCGGGCGTGGCGAACCACTTCTTTCCCATCACCCTGCCCCTGCGCAAGATCGTGGAGGGCCTGAACAGGGCGCAGCCCGCGAAACTGAGCACGTATCCGTCGGCGCTCAACCTTCTCGCCCGGGAAGTCGAAGCCGGGAGTCTCCGGATCGCTCCGCGAGTGGTCTTCACCACCGGCGAGCCACTCCTCCCCGAGATCCGCGCACGCGCGGAGCGGTGCTGGTCCGCGCCCGTGATCAACTTCTACGGTGCGTCGGAGAGCGGGGAGCTGGCCTGGGGATGCGGACAGGGCGGAGGCATGCACCTCAACGAAGACCTGCAGATCGTGGAGCCCGTGGACCGGAATGGGCACGCCGTGCCGCCGGGGACCCGTGCCAGACGTGTCTACCTGACCAACCTGTACAACGACGTCCTCCCCCTGATCCGCTACGAGCTCCCCGATGAGCTGACGCTGCGCGACGAACCGTGCCCCTGCGGCTCCACGTTCCGCCGGATCGACGACGTCGAGGGCAGGCTCGACGACACCTTCACCTACGGCAAGGTCATGCTGCATCCCCACATCGTGCGCTCCGCCCTGGGCGAGTTCGGCGCGGTCGTCGAATACCAGGTGCGGCAGACGCCGCGCGACCTCGACATCGACATCGTGGCCGACGGTGGCGCCTCACCGATGGCGGTCGCCGGGACCGTCGCGGCCGCGCTGACGCGCGTCGGGTTGCCGGATCCCCAGGTTCAGGTGACCGCGGTGGCGGGACTGCGGCGGAACGAGGCCTCGGGCAAGCTCACGCGCTTCGTGCCGCTCACGCGACAGGCGCTCCACCCGGGACCAGGCGGTACCCCTGGGAACCGCTGCGGCCGCGCACCGTGCCATGCTGTGCGACTGCGCACACTCGTTCGTCCCAGAGGGGGGAGCAGGTCGCCCGCCCCTGGCGACTCGGCCGCGACGGCACCTCGTTCATTCAGAGGTTGCGTACCAGGCGAGCGGGTCGGTAGCTCCGCTTCGTGAGCCCCGGCGTCCGTCTTGGGGGCGCTTGTTCCTGCCCAGACCGGCGAACGTCGGCGAGAACAACCGACCGTCAAGGGGCGGCCTCTGGCCTCCGCCATACCCGAGAAGACTCGAACGGCCAGCCGGTCTTTTGCATGGCGACTAGACTCGCCGACATGTCCGCCGGTCAGACACCGCCCGCCGCCGTCGACCTCCGTGGCGTGTCGCGGAGTTTCGGGGCCGTTCGTGCTGTCGACGCAATCGACCTGCGCCTCGAGCTCGGGGAGATCGCCGCGCTCCTGGGGCCGAACGGCGCCGGCAAGACGACGACGATCGACATGATCCTCGGACTCGGGCGGCCCGATCGGGGAACGGTCAGCGTGCTCGGCCTGTCGCCGGCCGCGGCAGTCTCGCGCGGCTTCGTCGGGGCAGTCCTGCAGACGGGCGGCCTTCTGAAGGATCTGACCGTTCGGGAGACGGTTCGCCTGACAGCGTCGCTGTACGCCGCGTCGCGGCCGGTCGACGAGGTGCTCGAGCGGGCGGGCATCGCCCACCTCGGAGGACGGCTCGTTGGCAGCTGCTCGGGCGGCGAGCAGCAGCGGCTTCGTTTTGCCCTCGCGCTGCTGCCGGACCCGGCGCTCATGGCCCTCGACGAGCCGACCGCGGGCATGGACGTCGAGGGCCGCCGCGACTTCTGGTCGGCCATCAGGCGCGACGCCGAGCGCGGTCGAACGGTCCTCTTCGCGACCCACTATCTCGAGGAGGCAGATGCCTACGCCGATCGGGTCATCCTGCTGCGGCAGGGCCGGATCGTGGCGGACGGTACGGCTGCGGAGGTCCGGAGCCTCTCGGCGGGCCGGTCCGTGCAGGCGACGTTGCCTGGAGCGGACAGGGCGACGCTGGCGGGCCTGCCGGGCGTCCGCTCGGTCGAGTTGCGCGGCGATCGGGTGATCATGCAGACGATGGATTCGGACGCCGTCGCACGGTTCCTGTTGACGTCGACGCCTGCCCGCGACGTCGAGATCGTCACGCACAATCTCGAGGACGCCTTCCTGGCACTGACGAGCGACGACGGCGAGTCCGCCGGGCGGGGCGTCTCGGAGGCGCAGGTCGCATGAACCCACAGGCTTCGTCGGCGGCGAGCTCCCTCGAAGCGCGGCGAGCGCCGGCGCTCGGCGGCTTCAATCTCACGCTCCTGACGATCGAGGTCCGGCGTCTGCTGCGCAATCGGCGCACGGTCGTCCTCACGCTGGTTTTTCCGATCATCCTGTTCCTGCTGTTCCGTTCGAACAAGCGGCTGGTGGCCGTGCAGGGAGCGGAGCTGACCGCGGCCACGACGATGATCGGTATCGCGGTGTACGGCGCGATGCTGGCGGCCACCTCGGGCGGCGCCATGGTCTCGATCGAACGGGCGCTCGGTTGGAGCCGGCAGCTGCGGGTGACGCCACTGCGGCCGGCGGCGTACGTCGGCGTCAAGATCGCGACGGCGATGCTGCTGGGCCTTGTCTCCGTGGTGGTGATCTACGGTGCGGGAGCGATCGACGGCGTGGCCATGAGCCCCTCGACCTGGGTGGCGACGGGGATCCTTGCCTGGGCCGCCTCGGTCGTCTTCGCCGCATTCGGGCTGTTCATGGGCTACCTGCTGCCGGCGGAGAACGTCATGCAGGTCATCGGCTTCGTGCTTGCCATCCTCAGCGTGCTCGGCGGCCTCTTCTTCCCGGTGAGTACCCTGCCGTCGGCGATGCAGACGATCGCCCCGTACACGCCGACCTACGGCGTCGCCGCGATCGCCCGGTTCCCGTTGGTCGGTGGAGCCTTCGATCCGACTTGGCTTGTGGGCATGATCGGGTGGACGGTGCTGTTTGCGGGCGGAGCGATGTTGTTCTTCCGGCGAGACACGCGGCGGGTCTGAAGCCCCGTCGGTCGCAGCGCCCAGACCGCTCCGCGGAGCGGCTGACTTGCCACACACCTGCACCGCCAGTCGTGTGATCGCACCAGCACAGAGGCAATCCGGAGACTGCACTCGGCAAGCAGAATCACGGGACGATCGTCGAGCGCACCACCTGCTATGTCCTGCTGCTCCACCCGCCGGACGGTCACGGCGCGGAGCAGGTCCGCGATGCCCTCGTCCGAGGCGATGGTGCCGCTGCCGGCCCGCCTGCTACGCTCGCTCACCCGGGACCAGGGAGTCGAGATGAGCCGCCACGACGAGTTCACAGCGGCCGCTGGCGTGTCCGTCTTCTTCTGCGAGCGAGCCCGCCCGTGGCAGCGGGGCACGAACGAGAACACTGCCTGCTGCGCCAGTACCTCCCCAAGGGCACGGATCTGCGCGTTCACACCGCCACAGGCTGGCCAGCGTGGCGGCCGAACTCAACAGCCGACCCCGCAAGATCCTCGGCTGGAGACTCCGTCACAGCAGCTCGATCGAGGACACCTCGGAGGAACCCCAAGGCGACCGCGATTCCCGCCAAGAGCCGGGCCACCGCCGGCCGCCGCCGGATCTCGGCGGACCGCCCGACGTCGACTCGCGAGGGCGGCAGCGCGCGCGGCGTCGGCAGCGGACGGCGATGGCTTACATGACCGAGCCCCCCAGAGGATTCCGGCCTTGATGTGCGCCCATTCAGGAGGGCGAGGATGCTGGTCATGCGGAGGTGCTGACGCCCGCTACAGCCGGGATCACGTCGCGGCCCATCACCTCGAGCGGCGTCATCCGGTCCGCGCCGACGACATACCCGAATACCGTCTCGATGCCCATGCCTCCGAGCCAGCGGAGCTGCTCGACGAGGTCCGGCGCCTGTCAAGCCGGGTGAGACACCACGGTCTGGTGATTACTGAGGTGGCTCCTCCTTTGGCTTGGGCGGGTTGATCCAGACCGCGGTCGGCACCGCAGGCGGGGTGGGCAGGCCGCGGACGA
>JAJYJR010000070.1:0-6323 GCA_021789355.1 Chloroflexota bacterium
TCCTCTATCTGCGGGGGCTCTCGACGGGCGACTTCGCGCCCGCCCTGGCGGGCTTCTTCGGCTCCGAGGCCGGGCTCAGCGCCTCCACCATCAGCCGGCTCACCGAGGCCTGGACGGCCGAGCACGAGCGCTGGAGCCGGCGCGACCTCAGCTCGGTCGACTACGTCTACTGGTGGGTCGACGGGGTGCACTTCCGGATCCGCCTCGAGGAGGACCGCCTGGCCTGCCTCGTCATCGTCGGGGTGCGGCCCGACGGCACCAAGGAGCTCGTGGCCGTGGCCGACGGGTATCGCGAGTCCACCGAGAGCTGGGCCGCGCTGCTGCGGGATCTGCGCGACCGCGGCCTGGCCGCGCCGGCCCTCGCCACGGGCGACGGGGCCCTGGGCTTCTGGGCCGCCCTGCGGGACGTCTTCCCCGCCACGCGCGAGCAGCGCTGCTGGGTGCACGTGACGGCCAATGTGCTCGATGCGCTGCCCAAGCGGCTCCACGATCCGGCCAAGGCCGCCCTCGGCGCGATCTACACCGCGCCCACCCGGACCGCCGCCCTCGAGGCGGTGGCTCGCTTCGCTGGGGCCTTCCCCGACCACCCGAAGGCGACGGCCAAGGTGACCGGCGAGCTCGACGCGCTGCTCGCCTTCTATGACTTCCCGGCCCCCCATCACATCCACCTGCGCACCAGCAACCCCATCGAGTCGGCCTTCTCGACCGTCCGGCTCCGAACCCGGGTGACAAAGGGGGCGGGTTCCCGGGCCGCCGGGCTGGCGATGGCGTTCAAGCTCCTGGAGGCGGCGCAGGAGAACTGGCGCAAGGTCAACGCCCCCCACCTCGTCGCCCTCGTCCGAGCCGGCGCCATCTTCATTGATGGTCAGCTCCAGGAGCGCGACGAAAGGAGGTCAGCGGAGCCCATCACCGAGGAGGACGCCGCCGCCTGACCCGGGTTCATCCACAACTCTTGACAATTGCTCGGACCGGCTGAGTGGAGCCTGATGGCCGGCTGACGCGTGGCTGTGAAATCGACCTCAGGCTGAGCGGCCCGGACGGTGCGGACGTCCTCGGCAGGATCGCGTGCGGCGTACCGCAGGGCTGTGCCGAACCGCGTATGGACAACCACGTCGAACGTCGTGGCCATCCCGGGAGGTCGCCCGAGCGCAGCGCTCGCCCGCCTCCATACTCGGTTCGTCGTCAGCCACGGGAGGGTGATGATGTCACCGGTCCTGCTGATCGGCCTCGCCATCATCGTCATCGCGATCGTGTGGATGGTCGCGATGTACAACGGTCTCGTGCAGCGCCGCCTGCGCGTCGACGAGGCGTGGTCTCAGATCGACGTGCAGCTGAAGCGGCGCCACGACCTGATCCCCAACCTGGTCAACGCCGTGAAGGGGTACATGGGCTTCGAGCAGCGCGTGCTGGAGAACGTCACCCAGGCGCGCGCGAACGCGGTCGCCGCGGGCGCCCAGGGCCCGCGCGCGCAGGCCGCCGCGGAAGGCCAGCTGACCCAGGCGCTGCGCTCGCTCTTCGCGGTCGCCGAGAACTATCCCGACCTGAAGGCAAACCGGAACGTCCTCGGCTTGCAGGAACAGCTGACGACGACCGAGAACCAGATCAGCTACGCGCGCGAGACGTACAACACGTACGTGCGCGCGTACAACACGAGCATCGCGACGTTCCCCGCCGTGCTCATGGCGGGCATGATGGGCTTCACCCGGCGCGAGTTCTTTGAGGCCGAGCCCGCCGCAGCGGAAGTCCCGACGGTCGATTTCAGCCTGCCGGGTGCGTAGCGGAGGAGCGCGAGGGTGGGCCTCCACCCGATCGCCGCCGCCCTGGTCCTCGTCCTGGCGTCTTTCGCCGTCCTGGCCCGAATGTCGGTGCGCATCTGCCGCGAGTACGCGCGCATAGCCTGGAGTATCCGGAGAAGTGGAGCCGCCTGCATCGCCAGGCAAGCATCGCGCGCCAAGTTGAGAGGCGACTGATTGCAGGCTGAGCGTCGGCCGACTCGTCGTTCCGGAGGCTGCGACTGGTTCGACCCGCACCGTGGCGGATCAGGGCGCCCTCCGAAGTCGCGCTTCCGTTTGCGGAGTGTCGCCAGGCTGCAATAGTCGACCGAGTGTACGATCGAGATGTGCCCGGCCGGTCCTGGGGTGACTCGGCCGGGCACAGGTTCGCCCGGTCAGTGATGCATGTGATCGCCGTGTTCGGCGTGTTCTTCGGCCGGGTGACCGTAGCGATGGGGGTCCTTCATGAACGTGTCATGACACCCGTGGCTGCAGAAGTAGAAGGTCTGCCCTTCGTGATCTTCTCTGGCGGCGGCCTGCGAGGGCTCGATCTCCATGCCGCAGACGGGATCTTTGACTCTGGTTGCCATACGTGGCACCTCCTGTGGCTGAGCTGAATGCCCGGGTCGGCGGCACGCGTGGCGCGCCCCGGCCTTCGTTCATGTCCCGCGGCCGTGGGCCGACACCGGGATCTACTTCGCGCCATATCGGCGGATCCCCTCGAGCTTCGTCCGCTTCAGCAGCAGGGCGTTGACCGCGACGATGAACGAGCTGCCTGCCATGCTGATCGCCGCGATCTCGGGGCTCAGCAACAACCCGATCGGGCGATAGAAAACGCCGGCCGCGATGGGAAAGGCCACCGTGTTGTAGCCCACCGCCCAGAACAGGTTCTGGCGCATCTTCCGAACGGTCGCACGCGACAGCGCGATCGCGCCGAGGACGTCGACCGGGTCGCTCTTCATGAGCACGACATCCGCGGTCTCGACCGCTACGTCGGTGCCGGCCCCGATCGCGACGCCCACGTCGGCCTGGGCGAGTGCCGGCGCGTCGTTGATGCCGTCGCCGACCATCGCGACGAGCGTGCCCGACGCCTGGAGCTCCTTGACCTTGTCCGCCTTCTGGCCCGGCAGCACCTCGGCGAAGACCGTATCGAGACCGAGCTCGCCGGCGATCCGTTCGGCGGTCGCGCGGTTGTCGCCGGTAAGCATCGCGACCTGGATGCCGAGGTTGTGCAAACGATCGATCGTATCCTTCGCCGTCGGGCGCACGGCGTCGGCGATCGCGACCAGACCGGCGGCCTCACCATCGACGGCGACCCGGACGACCGTGCGGCCCGCGCCTTCCAGCGCATCGGCCCGAGTGCCGAAGCCGTCGAACGAGATACCGCGATCCCGCATGAGCTTCGCGTTTCCGACCAGAACGCTCCGGCCCTCGACCCTCGCCTCCAGGCCGTGGCCCGGCACCGCCTGGAAGTCGCTCGCGTCGACCAGGGGAAGCTTGCGCTCCTTCGCGGCGTCGACGATGGCAGCGGCGAGGGGGTGCTCGCTCGAGGCTTCGGCGGCAGCCGCCAGGCGGAGCAGTTCCCCTTCGCTGACCGGGTTCCCGCTCGCGACGATCTCGACCACGCTCGGCTGGCCGACCGTGAGGGTGCCGGTCTTGTCGAAGATGACCGTGCCTGCCCTGGACGCCTGCTCGAGCGCGGTCGCGTTCTTGAAGAGGATCCCGTTGAGGGCCCCCAGGCCGGTGCCGACCATGATCGCCGTCGGGGTGGCCAGACCCAGCGCGTCCGGGCAGGCGATGACCACGACGGTGATCGCGAGTGTGAGCGCAAAGACGAAGGTGGAGCCCCCGATTGTCAGCCAGCCGAAGAAGGTCGCCAGGCCGAGCACGACCGCGATGGCCACCAGCCACTGTGCCGCGCGGTCGGCCAACCGCTGGCCCGGCGCCTTCGAGTTCTGGGCGAGTTGCACGAGTTTCACGATCTGGGCGAGCGCGGTGTCCGCGCCGACCTTGGTGGCCCTGAAACGGAAGGTCCCGGTCTTGTTGATCGAGGCGCCGATGACGTTCGAGCCGACTGTCTTGTCGACCGCCACACTCTCGCCGGTCAGCATCGACTCATCGACCGAGCTGCTGCCCTCGACAACGACGCCGTCGACTGGGATCTTGTCGCCAGGGCGGATGAGCACGATGTCGTCGAGAGCGACCTCCGAGGTTGGGACCTCGACCGGCTCGCCGTTCCGAATGACGGTCGCTTTGGGGGGCGCGAGGTCGAGCAGGGCACGAATGGCGTCGGACGCGCCCGAGCGCGCCCGCATCTCGAACCAGTGTCCGAGGAGCACGAAGACGAGCAGGTCGATGGCCGCCTCGTAGAACACGTCACCCCTGTAGAGGAAGGTGCCGGCCAGACTGAAGACGTAGGCGCTGCCGACGGAGAGCGCGACCAGAACCGACATGTCGAGCGTCCGGTGACGCAGCGCCCGCCAGGCACCGACGAAGAAGATCTGGCCGCTCCACAGGACGGCTGGCGTCGTCAGGATGAAGAGGATGATCTTGGGGTCGATCCCGAGCGGGGTGGCCAGTTTGATGTTGAAGACGTCCGTGGCCAGCGGCGAGTACAGGGTGACCGGGATCGCCAGTACCAGCGCCACGAGGAACCGGTTCCGCGTGTCGCGGACCATGCCGTCCATGCTCATCCCGGCGCCGTGGCCCATCTCGTGGGCCATCTGCGCCATCTCACCCTGGACCGGAGCGGCTGCGGCGGGAGCGACCATCGCGTGGCCGGCGTGTCGTGCTTCGGGCATCGGCATCGCGTGTAGGGCGAGGTCGGTGGACGCCATGGGACGGCCCGCCTGCTCTGCCCCTGGCGCGGACACCCCGTGGCCGGCGTGTTCACCGGCTGGCAGAACCGGGCGCGCCGCCTCGTGCGGGACGGCGCTCCCCATCGCCGCCGGCGTTTCGCCCCGGCAGAGGTTGCACGGCACAACCTCGCCCCCACAGGAACAACCGAAGTCCCGGATCAGGGCCGCCACGGCATCCGCGCCGATCGCCCGGTCGTCGTAGCGGACGGTCACCTGCTGGGCGACCGGGTTCGCCGCAGCGGCCTGGATACCCGGATGACGCAGCAGATGCCGATCGAGCGCGCCGGCGGTGCTCGCCCGGAGCAGACCTCCTGCCTCGAAGGTTGTCTCGATATCCATGGCGACTCCCTTGCCGGGACCTCTACTGGCCGGACTGTTGTACTACAGTTCAGTCGTTGATGACTTTCGCGCCCGGCGGCGGCGTCCGTCGCGGGCATCCTGGCCGACCCCGTTGCCTGAGGCTGTCGCAGCTAGTGCCCCGATTCATAATGCTCGGGAGGTAATCGCACTCCCCCGAGGCCCGGCCGCGGGCCTCCCGAGCATTGGAGGTGGCGATGGCGCGCCGGGCCGAACTCTTCGTCCGCGAGTTGAGCGATGGGGAGGCGGCCCACCTCCTCAAGCTCGCGCGGCGCAGCAAGAACCCCATCGTGCAGCACCGGGCCATGCTGCTGTTCGCCTCGTTCCAGGGCCAGAGCGTGTCGCAGATCGCCCTGATGCACCGAGCCAGCGCGACCCATGTGGCCGAGCTCATCCACGCCTTCAACGCCGAGGGCTTCGCGGCCCTGGACCCTCGGAGGGGCGAGGGCCGTCCTCGCCGGATCGATCTCGACCAGCGCGCGGAGATCGTGAAGGTGGCCCTCGCCCGTCCGATCGACCGGGGTGAGCCGTTCACCTCCTGGAGCCTGACCAAGCTGCGAGCACACCTGGTGGCGCGGAAGGTCGTGCCAACCATCAGCCGCAGCCAGCTGTGGCGCATCCTCCACGCGCAGGGCATCCGCTTCACGCACCACAAGACCTGGAAGGCGTCGCCCGACCCCGACTTCGAGGTCAAGAAGAACCGAGTCCTCGATCTCTACGCCCATCCACCCAGGGACGCCCGCGTGCTCTGCCTCGATGAGTTCGGCCCGCTGAACCTTCAACCCAGGCTCGGACATGGCTGGCATCGATCGAGCCATCCGGTGCGTTTCCGGGCGACGTACAAGCGGACCGCGGGCGTCCGCCACCTGCTGGCTGCCTACGACCCCGCGACCGGCAGGCTCTCTGGCCACATCCGGCCCACCAAGACCTGGCGCGAGGTGCGTGAACTGCTCCGCTCGCTCCGCGACCGCTTCCCTGAACACCTCGTGGTTGTCTTGGACAACTTCAGCCCGCACAAGAAACGGGAGTTGTGCGAGTGGGCCGCGGCTCACGACATCGAGCTCGTCTACCTGCCCACCTACGCGAGCTGGCTCAACCTCATCGAGTGCCAGTTCCAGGCGCTCCGGCGGTTCGCCCTCAATGGCTCCGACCATGCCAGCCATGCCGAGCAAGATCGAGCCATCCACGCCTACCTCCGCTGGCACAACCGCAACGCACGGCCCGCCAAGCCCTGGCGCTTCAACGCGGAAGTCCATCATTCGCTCCCCGACGTTGCGGCATGAGGCACTAGCTGAGCCCAACCTGAGCGGACGCTGAGCGGTTGCCGAAGAGATGG
>JAJYJR010000070.1:6333-14782 GCA_021789355.1 Chloroflexota bacterium
GACTGTTGTACTACAGTTCAGTCGTTGATGACTTTCGCGCCCGGCGGCGGCGTCCGTCGCGGGCATCCTGGCCGACCCCGTTGCCTGAGGCTGTCGCAGCTAGCTGAGCCCAACCTGAGCGGACGCTGAGCGGTTGCCGAAGAGATGGGGTCGCCATCAGCCCTTGCGCCGCCCCCGAGCGCGCCCAGTGGCGCGGATCACCGTCCTGTCGATGTCTCAGCGCGCGTTCACTCGCGTCTCAGCTTGCCCTGCCAGGCTGGCGACATTCGAGAGCGGGCAAGGGCCCGCGGACGGGCGGCGGCCGAGTGAGCCGCGGCGGCCCGGTTGGCAACGAGCATCGGCAATGGATCAGGCATCGGATCACACACCTTCGTTCGGGGGCGACGCACGCCCGCTCCTCATCGGACTGCTCGCGGTCCAGGTCTTTCTCGGCTATGAGTGGCTCATGTCGGGGCTCTCCAAGCTCCTCTCGCCCGACTTCGTCTCAGGCCTGGCGGGCACGCTCACCGACCAGGCGAAGAACCTCGCCGGTCCGTACCGCAGCTTCCTCGACAGCTTCGTGATCCCCAACGGGCAGCTCTTCGCCTACCTCGTGATGCTGGGCGAACTCGCTCTGGGCGTCGTGCTGATCAGCACCGCGCTGGTCTGGCTCACGCGCTGGTCGCGCCTCGCGCCGTCCGGACGTACGGCGGTCCTCTCGCTCATCGTCCTGGCAGGCATCGTGGCGATCTTCATGAACGTGAACTTCCACCTCATGAGCGGCGCGACCCATCCCTGGCTCATTGCCGCCGACCCGTTCGACGAAGGGATCGACCTCGACAGCGTGATGCCGATAATCCAGGCGATCATCAGCCTGGTGAGCCTGCGCTACCTGCTCGAGCTGCGCCGGAGCGCACGGGTGGGATCCGCCGCGCGCGCCCGCGCCCTGGCATGACGTTCCGCCCCGCGGGTGACCTTACGGCAGCCGGAGGCGGCCCGCAGGCGTCCGCGCGGCCCGGGCGTCGCCCCGGCACTCGGCCGAGGTCCACGGGCCGGGGCGTGCTTGACCGAATCTTGACCGTGGGCGGCATGACGCCTTGAGGTCAGGGCCGCAGGCTATCGGTGTCGGCGGCCAGGAAGGCCGTCTGCAAGATGCAACCACAGTACGCACAGGAGGTGCTCCCATGATGAGCGGTATCGGCTGGGGCCTGGGCCTCGCCGGGTGGATCTGGATGCTGGGGGGACTGGTGCTCTTCGCCGGATTGGTGGCGCTCTTCGTGCGCGCCCTGTCCGGCCCGGCAGTCCCCCGCGACACCGGCGTGCAGCGCCAGGTGAGCGCGCTCGACACGCTGCGCGAGCGGTTCGCCCGCGGTGAGATCAGCGAGGCCGAGTTCGAGCAGGCCCGGAAGGCCCTGGGGTACGCGTGATGCGCCGCGTGACGCTCGGCCGGCTCGCCGCCGGCCTGCTCGCGATCGGGCTCGTCTTCGTCCTGGCCGGCGCGGTCCTGGCCGCCACCGGCTCCACCGGACAGCCCTTGGGATCCGGAACGACCGGAGCGGCTGGGGGCTCGCCGTCCGGGACCCCGGCGGGGACACCCGCACCTGGTTCGGGCTGGGGCTCCTTCGGGTCCATGGGCGGCATGATGGGCGGCGGCTACGGCATGATGGGCGGCGCCAGCGGCAACGGCATGGGCCAGGTGATGGGCAGCGTCCTCGCCGGCCGCGTCGGGCAGCCGATCACGCAGGCTCAGGCGACCAGCCTGGGCGCCGCGACACCCTCGGGTGCGACCGTCGACCGGACGGCCAACCGGATCACCTTTCAGACCCAGAACGTGCGCCTCGCCGTCCTCGCCAGCCCGCCTGACGCGGACATGAAGTTCCGCATCGGCGGTCTCGTCAACCCGACGATCGTCGTGCCGCAGGGGGCGACGGTGACCGTGCAGCTGATCAACGCCGACTCCGACTCGGCCCACAACTGGGCCGTCACGAGCGCCCGACCCCCCTTCCCATACATGTCGATGATGTCCGGCGTGGCGTTCGCGGGCGCGTGGGCGACTCCCCTGGGCGATCCGACCTCGGCCGGTCTGCCCAGCGAGACGATCTCCTTCACCGCCTCGACCGCGGGCACGTACACCTACCTCTGCCAAGTGCCCGGGCACGCCGCGCAGGGGATGTACGGCACGTTCCAGGTCGCCGGGAGCTGATCGAAGACGTCCGCGAGGCTCGGGGGGTCGGCGGTAGCCGCGGAACCGCACGGCACCGGCGGGCCCGGCCTCCCGAGCCAGTTCTCCGCGCCTTCTCAGGTGCACCTCAGGTGCGCCCTTCAGCCTGAGCGCATGGGGCACCTTCTCGTCCCGGCCCGACCGGGACCCATCCGTTCGGACGCGCTCCGGCTGGGCACCGGCTGGGGCGGGCCGGCGCTGCTCGTGTCGCTCCTGCTGGTCGCGCTCTATCTGCCCGCGCACCCGGGCAGCGCCCCCGGGCTCCCCACCTTCGCCGCCCTGGTCGCGTCCCTCTATGGCGCTGCACTCGTCCTCCTGCTTCTGGTCTGGGGGCTGGCGATCGCCGCGCTGGCGATCGTGCCGGCGGTTGTGGGTGTGGCGATGCCGACGGAGGCGTTCGTCGTGGCCATGGCCGCGATCGCCCTCGGGGTGGCCGCGGCATGACCAGATCGCCCGTGCGGGCCATCCCGGGTGTGCCGGGCATCCAGATCGTGCATGTCACCGTCCGCGGCGGCTACCGCCCGCAGACGGTAGTGGCCCGCGCCGGGGTGCCGCTGCGCCTGGTGTTCCACCGCGACGAGGAGGCCGCCTGCTCCGAACGCGTGATCTTCTCGTCGCCACATCTCGATCGCCACCTGGCGCCGCATGGCGCGACCGTCGTAGAGCTGCCGCCGCAGGGGCCTGGCGAGGTGCGCTTCACCTGTGCGATGGGCAGATACCGCGGCCGCATCCGGCTCCAGGTGGGCGACGTCGACCGCGGCGAACCGGGGCCGGTCTGGCTCGGTCGGCCCGTGGTCTGGGGGACAATCGCGGCGCTGATCCTCGCGCTGGTGTTCGCTGCTCTCTTCGTCGCTGCTGGCCCGCGGAGCGGCCCATTGCCGCTGGCGGTGCTCGTGGCGGTCCTGGCGACCGCCGTGCTGGCCTTTGGGTCTCGCGTCGCCATTGCGTTCGGGTGCGGCTCTTCTGAAGTGACCGCTTCGCGCCTCTGACCACTCTCTTCCGAGGGCGCCTTGACCTGGGATCCACCACTTGCCACCGCTCTTGCTGTTTCCTTGTCTGTAGTCTAATATGGCTACAGAGAGGAGCTACGATGCCTGCTGTGGTACGCCGCGAAGCAGAACCGATGCTGCGGGGCACGCTGACGAGCTTTCGTCGGCGCTGCGGCAAGGCGAACTGCCGCTGTGCGACCGGAGAGCCGCACGTGAGCCCGGCGCTCACCTACAGCGAGGGTGGGCGCACCAAGACGCTGACGCTTTCCGACGCCGATCTGCCCGAAGCCGCCGCTGCCCTGGCCCGCTACGAGGCCGCGAGGAAGGAGCTCGAGCAGAGAGCTGACGCCGGCATCGCTGGGTTGCGTGCCCGGCGGTCGGGGCGACGCCAGTGACGGCGGACTGCTCCTCGGGTCCGTTCTCTGCCTCTCATGAACGCCTGGAGGAGGTGGCGAGCTGGCTCGAGGGCGACGAGACGAACCTGCTCAGCCATGCCGAGCTCGAAGAGGCGCTCGATGTCCGGGGTCGGGCGCTGATCCGCCAGCTCTTCCAGGATCACCTCGACCTGCGAGCGAAGCGGGAGCCCCGTCTCCCGGAGGTCACCGACGTCCACGGCGTGACGCACGCGAGCGTCGAGGCTGGCCACGAGCGGGCGCTCGAGACGATCTTCGGGGATGTCACCGTCACTCGCCTCGCCTACCGCCACCCGAAAGAGCCCAACCTGCATCCGGCCGACGCGGCGCTCAACTTGCCCGAGGAACGTCACTCCCACGGGCTTCGTCGCCTCGCGGCGATCGAGTCCAGCCGCGACTCCTTCGGGGAGGCCACCGACTCCATCTTGCGCCACACCGGAGTCCGGCTCGGCAAGCGCCAGGTCGAGGCCCTTGCCGGCCGCGCGGCCGTCGACTTCGACGCCTTCTACGAGAACCGCAAGCCACCTGTCGCCGAGACCGGTGACGTCATCGTGCTGACCTGTGACGGCAAGGGCGTGGTCATGCGGCCCGATGCGCTCCGCGACGCGACGGCCAAGGCAGCCGAGCGAGCGAGCCCGAAGCTGAAGACCCGGCTCTCGAGGGGCGAGAAACGAGGGCGCAAGCGGATGGCCGAGCTGGGCAGTGTCTATGCCGCGACCCCTGTCCGACGAGAGATCGCCGACATCTTCCCGCGCGTGCACGAGAAGGAGACGGAGGCCGTCGAAGGGCCGAGCGCGAAGAATAAGTGGCTTGTCGCAAGCGTCGTCGACGACGCGGCGGCAGTCATCGGCCAGGTCTTCGACGAGGCAGAACGGCGCGACCCTGCCCACGCCCGGCAATGGGTCGCGCTCGTTGACGGTGCCCGCCACCAAATCGAGGTCATCGAGTCCGAGGCGAAGGCCCGAGAGATCGAGGTCCCGATCGTCGTCGACCTCGTTCACGTCGTCGAGTACCTATGGAAGGCAGCCTGGTGCTTCTTCGCCGAGGGCGATCCCGCCGCCGAGGAGTGGGTGCGGGACAAGGCCCGGGCAGTGCTCGCCGGGGAGGCGACGCGAGTGGCCGGCGCGATCCGGCGCACTGCGACCAACCGCGGGCTTGCAAAGCCGGCGCGCAGGGGTGCCGACGAGTGCGCGGGCTACCTGACCAACAAGGCCCGCTACTTGGACTACCCGAGAGCGCTCACCAACGGCTGGCCGATTGCGACCGGGGTCATCGAAGGCGCCTGTCGACACATCGTGGCTGACAGGCTCGATCGGACCGGCGCCAGATGGGGCCTGGCGGGAGCCGAGGCAATCTTGAAGCTCCGGGCGCTACGCAGCAACAACGACTTCGACCCGTACTGGAAGTTCCATCTCGCACAGGAACGCCAACGAGTTCACGTGTCTCGCTACGTCGACAGGATCATTCCGGAGGCTGCCTGACTCCCTTGAAAGGAGCCGCACCCGTTGCGTTCCCGCAGTGGCTGGCGCACCGCCGAGGACGCTGATGCCCTTCGTCATCGACGTCGACCCGGTGGCCCTCCGGCTGGGCGGCTTCGCCATCCACTGGTACGGGATCGTGGTGGCGTTCGCCGCGGTCACCGGCCTCTGGTACGTCGCGCGAGAGGCCCGCAGGCACGGGCTCGACGGGGCGACCTTCGAGGCGGGTGTCTGGTGGGTCGCGATCGCGGGCGTGCTCGGGGCGCGGACGCTCTACGTCCTCCAGTGGGGGCTGGGTCCCGGCGCCGATCCGCTCCACTTTCTGATGCTCTGGGAGGGCGGGCTCTCCTACTACGGCGGGCTGATCGCCGGGGCGCTCGCGCTGGCCGTCTTCGCCCGGCGGCGCGACCTCTCGCTCGCGCGGCTCGCCGACATCGCGGCGCCCGCCGGGGCGCTCGGCATGGCGGTCGGACACATCGGGTGCCTCATCAGCGGTGACTCGTACGGGATCCCGACGACGCTCCCCTGGGCGATCGTGTATCGCAACCCTGGCGCCATCGCGCCGCTCAACGTCCCGCTCCAGCCGACCCAGGCGTACGAAGCGCTCACGGTCGGCCTGCTCTTCCTCCTGCTCCGGTGGGGACGAGCCGGGCTGGAGCGGCTGGGGCCGGGCGCCGTCGCAGGTGCGTATCTGGTCGGCCTGAGCGCGATCCGCTTCGGGCTCTTCTTCCTGCGCGACGAGCCACCGGTGCTCCTCGGGCTGAAGACCGCGCAGTGGATCGGGCTCGCGCTGGGCGCCGCCGGCTTCGCCATCCTCGCCGCGCGCATCGCGCGGCGGTCTACGGCCACATCGCCATCCATCAGCCGGGAGGTGGCTCGACCATGACCACCACGCACGCTGCGCTCCACGACCATGCGCCCGAGGCAACGCCAGGGCGGGCCATCGCTGCGCCGGCCGAAGCGGCGGCCGCCAGGCCAGCCGCCCCCGGAGGGGCGCGGCCCGTCGACCGCCGGGTCTGGTTCATCGCCGGCGCGATCGTCGCCGCCGGGGCGTTGCTTGCGGCCGGTGTGCCCGTCTCCACGCTCCTGCTGCTCGGCGCGGCCGGTGGGTGCCTCGGCATGCACCCCTTCATGGGCCACGGCGGGCATGCTTCTCACGACGGGCACGCCGGAGGCGCTGAGCCCGACCGGGACCTCGCCGGCCCCGGCGCCAACGGCTCGAGCGCGCACCGGTAGGCCTCTCCTCCCTGCCGGCCGCTCGCTCGGACGACGGCCCGCCTCCTTCTCCGGCCGGCCTGTCGTCGACGTTCTCCCAGGCGTCTCAGGGGGCCCTCATATCGCCCTCAGGATGAAGATCGACGCTGGTCCCTGCGCCCGGCGAGGTGCACCGCACCGGCCACACGCAGCAGCAACCACGGTGCACAGGAAGCGACACAGGATCTGGCTATGACTAACTCCACCACGACCCTTCATGCGGCGCCACCCACGGCGGATGCGCGCTGCTCCGTGCCTCAGGAACCCGTGGC
Source organism: Chloroflexota bacterium (assembly GCA_021789355.1). Next base: position 12,940 of record JAJYJR010000070.1, read on the forward strand.
GACCGGCGAGGTCGACGCCGCGGCGCGCCAGCGCGACCGCGACAGCGAGTACCGCCGCCTCATGCGCAAGTGGTGGTTCGGCGCCGCGATCGGCGCCCCCACCATGGTGCTCTCATACCCCTGGCTCTTCCCGGGGCTGCGCGACCTGTTCCCCATGGGCAGCCAGCAGCTCTGGGTCCTGTGGGTTCTCATGGGCGCGGGCTCGTTCGCCGTCCTCGCCTACTCGGGGAACCAGTTCTTCACCGGGGCCTGGGAGGCGCTGCGGCACCGCTCGACGAACATGCACACGCTCATCGCGATCGGGACGGGCACGGCCTGGATCTACTCCACGGTCGCGCTGCTCTTCCCGCAGCTCTTCCCGTCGAAGACGATGACCGACGTCTACTACGACGTGACGGTCGTCGTCACGGCACTCGTCGTGCTGGGGATGGCGATGGAAGTAAAGGCCCGCGGGCGCACCTCCGAGGCGATCGAGAAGCTGATCGGCCTCCAGCCGAAGACGGCGCGCGTGGTGCGCGACGGCGAGGAGCGCGAGATCCCGGTCGAGGACGTCGTCGTCGGGGACGTCGTGGTCGTCCGCCCGGGCGCGAAGGTTCCGGTCGACGGGATCGTCCTGGAGGGCGCGAGCTCCCTCGACGAGTCCATGATCACCGGCGAGTCGATGCCGGTGGCGAAGGGTCCCGGCGACGAGGTCATCGGCGCCACCATCAACGGCACGGGCGCCCTGCGGTTCCGCGCCACCAAGGTGGGCGCGGACACCGCGCTCGCCACCATCGTCCGGATGGTCGGCGACGCCCAGGCCTCGAAAGTGCCGATCCAGCGCATCGTCGACGTCGTGTCGGGCTACTTCACGCCGACGGTCGTCATCCTCTCGATCCTGGGCTTCGTGCTCTGGTACGACTTCGGGCCGGCACCCGCGTTCGCCTACGCGGTCGTGGTGAGCGTCACCACGCTCATCATCGCCTGCCCCTGCGCGCTCGGCATGGCCACGCCGATGTCGCTCACGACGGGGGTCGGTCTCGCCGCCAGCCACGGGATCCTGATCCGCTCCGGCGATGCGCTCCAGGCGACCAGGAAGCTCGACACGATCGTGCTCGACAAGACCGGCACGATCACCCTCGGCAAGCCAGCGGTCACGGACATCGTGGTCTCCCCGGGCGTCGAGGAGACCGAGCTGATCGGCCTTGCCGCGGCCGCCGAACGCGACTCCGAGCATCCACTCGCGGCAGCGGTCGTGGCGGCGGCGACCGACCGCGGGATCGTTCCAGAGACGCTCACCGCCTTCGAGGCCGTCGCGGGACACGGCATCCGCGCCACCGTCGGCGGGCAGCGGGTCCTGGTCGGCAGGCAGGCCCTGCTCGAGTCGGCCGGGATCGACGCCGGTGCCCTCGAGGCGGACGCAGCGCGCCTGGCGGACCAGGCGCGAACGCCGGTCTACGTGGCCGTGGACGGACGTGTCCTCGGCCTGCTGGGGATCGCCGACCCGGTGAAACCGGACTCGCGTGACGCGGTGGCCGCGCTTCGCAGGCTCGGCCTGCGGGTCGTCATGCTGACCGGCGACAATCGGCGCACGGCCGAGGCGATCGCGCGGGCCGTGGGCGTGGACCAGGTGATCGCCGAGGTCCTCCCCCAGGACAAGGCCCACGAGGTCCGCACGCTCCAGCTCGACGGTCGGGCCGTGGCGATGGTGGGTGACGGCATCAACGATGCGCCGGCCCTCGCGCAGGCGAACGTCGGGTTCGCCATCGGGACCGGGACCGACGTCGCCATCGAGGCCTCGGACGTCACGCTCATCAGCGGCTCGCTGATGGGTGTGGTCGCCGCGATCGCCATCAGCCGGGCC
>JAJYJR010000833.1 GCA_021789355.1 Chloroflexota bacterium
GGTCGTCCCTCTCGCGCGGCCGCGCTCGACCGGCTGTTCGAGCGGATCCAGGCCATCGATGGGCTCTGGATCGCCACGCTCGGCGAGATCGCGGCGCACGTCGAGACGCTCGACCTTCCGCCGGTCCGGCACACGCCGCCCCCGCTGGACGCCGGACCACCCGGGGCCCGCGCGACCGCCGCGGCTCCCAACACGACCAACCACTCCGCGTCCGCCACCCGCGCCCCACTCGAGGAATCCGCATGGACCTGATCATCCGGGGGGCCCGCGTCCATCCAACGTCCGATCGCCGTCCCGCACCCGTCGACATCGGGATCGAGAGCGGATCGATCGCCCGGATCGCCCCGCCGGGTGCCATCCCGGCCACCCCGGGCACGCCGGAGCTCCGCGCCGACGGCCGGCTCGCCAGCCCGCCGCTGGTCGACCCCCACGTCCACCTCGACGCGGCCCTGACCGTCGGCGACCCTCGCCACAACGAGTCTGGCACGCTGATCGAGGGGATCCTCACCTGGGCCGAGCGGAAGAAGACGCTCACCCACGAGGACGTCAAGCGCCGGGCCCGCGAGGCGATCTTCTGGGAGGTCGCGCAGGGTACCGGCCTCATCCGGTCGCACGTGGACGTCTGCGACCCCAACCTCGTCGCGCTCCGCGCGCTCCTGGAGCTGCGCGAGGAAGTCCGCGACATCGTCGAGCTGCAGCTGATCGCGTTCCCCCAGGACGGCATCCTCTCGTTCCCCGACGGCCCCGGGCTGATGCGCGAGGCGATGCGGCTGGGCTGCGACGTGATCGGCGGCATCCCGCACTACGAGTGGACCCGCGAGGACGGCGTGGCCGAGGTCGAGTTCCTCTTCGACCTCGCCCGCGAGACCGGCAAGCCCATCGACCTGCATTGCGACGAGACCGACGACCCGGAGTCGCGCTTCCTCGAGCACGTCGCCGCGCACACCATCCGCGAGGGGATGGGCGGCCGCGTGGTGGCCGGTCACACCACCGCGATGGGCTCCTACAACGACGCCTACGCGTTCAAGCTGATCCAGATCCTGCGCCGCGCGGGCGTGACGATCGTGGCCAACCCGCTCGACAACATCGTGCTGCAGGGCCGCTTTGACACGTACCCCAAGCGGCGTGGCATGACGCGAGTCAAGGAGCTCGACGCGGCCGGGATCAACGTGACCTGCGGCCACGATTCGATCATGGACCCCTGGTACCCGCTGGGACGCGGCTCCATGCTCGACGCGCTCTCGATGCTGGTCCACGTGGGCCAGATGACCGGCCGGGGCGAACTGTTCCGGGCCTATGAGATGGTGACCTCGAATGCGCTGCGCTCGTCGGGGCGCGGTGACTGGGGCGTGCGGGAGGGGGCTCCGGCCAACCTCGCGGTGTTCGACTGCGAGGACGAGGAGGAGGCGATCCGGCTGCGGCCGGCCGCGCGCTGGGTGATCCGCGAGGGGCGACTGGTGGCCGAGACCGAGCCCGCGCGCAGCACCGTCCATCGATCCGGTGCCGACGTGCCGGTCACGTTCACACGACCAGGAGGAGGTTGAGCGCATGGAAGTGGTGGCGTCCGCGCGAGACACGATGCCCACCCGCGAGGGTGACCTGACCATCGAGGGGCACGGCATCGACCCGATCCCGCTCGCCGGTCGATACGGGTCGCTGACCCGTGTCTTCACGGTCTGGTTCTCTCCCAACCTGGTGCCCGCGGCGTTCGCCATCGGCACGCTGGCGGCGGCCAGCTTCATCGGCCTTGGCTGGTGGGCCGGCCTGGCCGCGATCGTGATCGGGAACGTGATCTCGGCCGCGGTCGTGGGCGTCCTCGCGGCGATGGGCCCCCGCAGCGGGATGGCGCAGATCCCCGCCTCCCGGCTGCCGTTCGGCAAGACGATCGTGGTGCCGGGGGTCATCAACTGGCTCAGCACGATCGCGTGGGACGCCATCAACGCGTTCTTCGGCGCCTACGCCATCGACGTGCTGACCGGCGGGGCGATCCCCTTCCCGGTGAGCCTCCTGATCGTCATCGTCTGCCAGGCGGCGCTCTCGATCGTGGGCTACGAGGCGATCCACACATTCGAGAAGTGGGCCGCGGTCGGCCTCTTCGTGCTCTTCGCGGTGGTGACGCTGGCGGCCGCGCCCAGGATGGACTTCGCCCTGGCCGACGGGTCCGGCGCGTCACTCGGCACGTTCGTGCTGATGACCACGATCGCGGGCAGCTTCAACCTCGCGTGGGCGCTCTACGCCTCCGACTACACGCGTTACCTGCCGGCCGGCGCCCCGGCCTCCCGGGTGTTCCTCTGGACGTTCCTCGGCCTGGCGATCTCCGCCACGTGGCTCGAGGCGCTTGGCCTGGCGGTGACCAACGCGCTGGGCAATTCGACCGCGGACGCCACGCACCAGATCTATCAGATCGTCGGCGGGGCCAACGTCATCGGCGTGCTTGCGATGATCGCCATCTTCGTCGGGACGGTCGCGGTGAACGCGATGAACGATTACACCGGGTCGCTCTCGCTGCTTGCGGCAGGAGTCCGCATCTGGCGCCCCATGTCGGCCGCGGTGGTCGGTGTGCTGAGCTTCGCGGCGACGCTGTACCTCTACTACGGCAATTTCCAGAGCACGTTCGAGAACTACCTGCTGCTGATCACGTACTGGATCGGCCCCTGGGTGGCCATCGTGCTGGTCGACTGGCGGCTGCGGGGTGGCCGCTTCGACGTGCGGCGGGTGGTGGACTTCGCACGGCTGCCGTCGGGGAGGAACGCGCTGGTCGCCCTCGTCGTGGGGTTCGTGGTGTCGATCCCGTTCTTCAACCAGACCCTGTACGTGGGTCCGGCCGCCAACGCGCTGGGCGGCGCCGACGTGACGTACGTGGTGGGGTTCGTGGTGGCAGGAGCGATCTACTGGCTCCTCGAGCGTTCGGCGGGCAGCACGTCGGTGCCGGAGGCGGCGTAGCGGCGGGGGCCACGCTGGGTGGGGGGC
>JAJYJR010000071.1 GCA_021789355.1 Chloroflexota bacterium
CTTCGGGAGCCCGGCGAGCATCGCCGCCTGCCCCAGCGTCAGCTTCGACAGGGGCTCGTCGAAGTAGTGGCGCGCCGCGGCCGCGACCCCGTAGGCCTGCTCGCCGTAGTAGACGGTGTTGAGGTAGAGCTCCATGACCTGCTGCTTGGTCAGCGCCCGGCTGGCCTGGATGCCGAGCAGCGCCTCGCGGATCTTGCGCGAGATGGTGGGCTGGCTCCCGGTGATCAGCAGCTTGACCAGCTGCTCGGTGATCGTGGAGGCCCCCTGGAGCTGGCCGCCGGCGACGTCATTGAGCGCCGCTCGCGCGATCGCGGGCACGTCGATGCCCGGGTTGGTCCAGAACCCGCGGTCCTCGATCGCGACGGTCGCCTCCACCAGGACTGGCGGGATGTCCCCGTACGTGACGTAGTCGCGGTCCTGCGTGTAGATGGTGGCCAGCACGTGCGTGCCGGTCCGATCGTAGATGCGCGTGGTCTGGGGGAGGGACGCCCGAGACAGGCGCGCGAGGTCGACCACCGTCGGCGAGGTCAGGGCCTGGAGCGTGCCCGTCCCCGCGACCGCCAGGCCGGCTCCGGCCAGCAGGAGCCCGGCGAGCAGCACGACGAGCGTGGCTGCGACGATCCCCACCCACGCCGAGGAGCCCCCTCGCCGACGCCTGCGGAGCACGGCGTGCGCCATCCCGACGCGGCGCGCCGTGCGCCTGTCGCCGGGCCGAAGACTCATCTGGCCGTTCCCCTCGTCGCTGGAGGTGTGCCCGAGCGGGCCGTGCATCGGCCGGCCGGGACGTGGCGCGCACGGTCATAGCCGGCCGTGGCGATCCCGCGGATCCGGATCGTGGGCCGGGCGACCCCTCAACCGCGACTGCAGCGTGGGCGGCGGCATATCAATCGGGCCATCCGGTGTCCATGCCTCGGCACCCGGCGCCGGGCGCCACGGCTCGACCGGACACCCGTCACGCCGTTGAAGCGCGCCGGGCGACCGCGGTGGTGAAGCCGATGGATCCCGAGGCGCACACTGTCTGGAGGACCACTGCGGACCCGGTTCGGTCGCGCGATCCCGTATCCGGCCCCGGAGGACCGATGACGCTGCCCTATCGATCGCGCCACCAGCTCGCCGGCGTTCGCGCGCGCGCCGCGACGGCCACCGGCGGACCGCGCAGAGGTCGCGCGGCCCGGAACCTCGCGCGGCTCCGCCAGGGTCTGCCGAGGTTGACGCTGCTGCTGCTGGTCACCGCACAGCTGGCGGACCTGGCGACGTTCGGCCTGGCCGTGCGCGAGTCCGGCATCGGCGGCGAGGCCGGGCCGCTCCGGATCGTCTACGTGATGGGCGGCTTCGGGGCCGTGGCCTTCGCCAAGCTCATCGGTGTGGCGGTCATGATCGTCATCATCCAGCTGTACTCGCGGCGCACCGGCGGCGGCCGCTGGCTGGCGATCGTCGTGGCCGTCATGGGGATCCTGGGCGCGCTGACGAACGTGCTCGCGCTCGTGTAATCGCCGGCAAACGCCTGCCGGCAAACGCCTGCCTCGCCGATCCCGCCGGGGTCCGGGTGAGATCAGAAGGGCGGCCAGGGGATTGCCGGGCGCTCCGGGTCGGGCTCGGGGAAGCAGCCGGTCGAGAGCAGGTGCTCGATCCGCGCGCCGACCTCGGCGACCTCGTCTTCGGTGAGGAGCTCGCGGAGGCGCGCTCCAAGCTCGCCGTCCAGCGCCGTCCCCAGCCGCTCGAGGGTCGTGCGTTCGGTGCGAGCGATGGGCGACCCGCGCCAGCCCCACAGGACGGTCCGCAGCTTCGGCTCCACCGCGAAGCAGACCCCGTGATCCACGCCGTGCACATGGCCGCCGGGAGCCGGGAGCAGGTGGCCGCCCTTGCGATCGGCGTTGTTGACCACGGCGTCGAACAGGGCGATGCGCCGGAGTCGTTCGTCGGACTGCCGCACCAGGTCCACCACGTCGACCGCCTCGTCCACGTCGACCCACAGCTGCACCATACCTGGCCCGAACGGGCCGTCGCGGAGAAGCGTGGGGGGCGCGATCGCCCAGCCGGCCGCCTCCGAGACCAGGAAGGCCGCGTACTCCCGGTTGGCCAGGGTGCCGACCGGGAAGTCCCAGAGCGGCCGCTCGCCTCGTACCGGCTTGTACACGCACGCCAGCTCGACCTCGGCACCGTCGGACCCGGGCCCTGCGACGTGGCAGAAGAGGGTGGCATTCGAGGCATCCGCGAGGCGGCCGATCGGCCGCAGCCGGCCCTCGCGAAGCACGCGGAGCGCGTCGCCCCCGTCCATCGTCAGTGGATGTGGCCGTTCCTCCGCGGGCAGAGGTGGCCCTCCGGGTTCAGCGGAAGCCCGCAGAACGGGCAGGGAGGGCGGCCCGCGGAGACGACCCGCAGCGCGCGGTCCACGAAGACGCGGGCGGCCTGGGCGGGCATGCGCACCCGTAGCAGATCCGGGCCCTCCGGCGCGTCCTCGTCTTCCTCGTCGGGCTCCTCCTCCCCCTCCTCGACCTCGGCGCGCGCCTCGACGACGATCTCGCGCGCCTCGCCGTCCCACGCGAGCACCATCGACCCGGCTCGAAACTGCTCGACCAGGGGCTCGTCGAGCGGCGCGACGTCCTGCGCGGCGTCCGGGAGGTCCAGCGGCACGTCCACGCCGCGGTGGCGCATCTCCTCGAGCAGCTGGCCCATCCGGTCTGCCAGCACTGAGACCTGTTCCTTCTCCACGATCACGCTGACCACGCGGGGCCCGCTGCGTGCCTGCAGGAAGAAGGTGCGGTGGCCCGGCTCGCCCACCGTTCCGGCGGTGAAGCGATCGGGCGTGTCGAAGCTGAAGATGCGTCGAGGCATCGGTCCTCCGGGGTTGCGGTCGTTCCCGCGTCGGTCGAGTCTACCCCGCGCCGCCCGAGCCGCCCCCGACGACGGCATCCGGCGAGTGGCGGCGTCGCTTCTTCTGCGGGAGCAGGTCGTCGATGCCGCCTCCCGTGTCGTTGACACGCTCGACGAAGGGCCGCAGTGGCGTGTACCGGACCACGCTCAGTGAGCACGGATCGACCTGGATGCGCTGGAACAGGTCGAGGTGCATGCCCAGGGCATCCGCGAGCAGGGCCTTGATGACATCGCCGTGGCTGCACAGGATCCAGGTCGCGTCGGCTCCCAGGCGTGCGTTCCAGTCCCGCACGGCGTCCACTGCCCTTGACTGGGCGGCCCGCAGCGGCTCGCCATGGGGGAACTCCGCGGCCGACGGGTGGACCTGGATCACCCGCCAGAGCTGTTCCTTCACCAGTGTCTTCAGATCGCGGCCGGTCCAGTCACCGTAACGCACCTCGCCGATCCGTTCGTCGAGCTGGAGCTCCAGCCCGCGACCCTGGCCCAGGATCGCAGTGGTCTCGACGCAGCGCTCGAGCGGCGACGCGACCAGCGCGGCCAGCGGGACCTGGCGAAGCCGATCCCGCAGCGCCTCGGCCTGCCGCGTGCCGCGTTCGTCGAGGTGGAGGCCGGGGGTCCAGCCGGAGAGGGTTCGTCCCGTCGCGGTGGTCAGGCCGTGGCGGACCAGGAGCAGTGTCGTCACCTCCGCATGGTACGTGTGACGCCGGCATGTGCCCGCGGCGCTATGCTCGGCGGGTGCCCCGCCCGGACGAGCCGCGCGACCCATCGGCCGGGCCGCGACGTCGTGCCCCGGGCCGGCTGGTGGCAATCCCTCGACTCTGCCGCTCCGCCATGCCCACGAGCCAGTGCGTCGCGATGCCCTGGTCGCGGAGCTCGGTGGGAGCATCAGCGCCGAGCATGGCGTGGGGATCGCGAAGCGACGCTGGCCGGGGCTCACGCGCGGCGCCGCCGACATTGCCGCGATGCGCGCGATCAAGCGCGCCCTGGATCCCGCGGGCCTGCTGAACCCGGAGTGCTGTTCGAGGGAAGCGATCGCTGACGCTCCGCGCTGGCAACCTACCCTGGCGAGCAGGTCCGGCCTACCCATTCCGGCCTGGCGAGCGGCACAATGCCCAGCAGGGTAGGGGCCGCTCGGCCCTTGAGCGCGGAGCTCGCAGACTGTTCACTCGACAGCGAGGCGCGGCTCCCGGATCCCCCCTCCGGATGCCGCGCCCCTGCTGTTCCCGGCGGTCTCGCCGGCCCTCCTCCGGACGCGCCACGTCGCGTCGCGGCGCTTCCGAGAGCGCTCCGGCCCAGCCGGCGCTACGCTGGGAGGATGACAGCCGATCCGCCCCCCGGCGCGCAGTTTCCCGCTCCCCTCCGGCGTTCCGGCGATGCCCCCGGGTCGCCCGGCATCGCTCCGACCTGGTCGAGCAGCGCGAAGGATGCCGTGGGCACCTCGCACTACGCCAGCCGGGTCTGGTTCACGGTCGGACACGGGATCCTCAACGAGGTCTACTGGCCCCGCGTCGATCGTCCCCAGATCCGCGACCTCGGGTTCATCGTCGCGGACGACGCGGGCTTCTGGAGCGAGGTCAAGCGCGACGCCGAGTCCGATGTTCGATTCGTGGAGCCGGGCGTGCCCGCCGTGATCGCCGTCCATCGCCACGCCGCGTACGAGCTGACGCTGCGGATCTGCGCGGACGACCACGCCGACGTGATCCGCATCGAGGCTCGTCTGGAGGACCTCCGCGGGCCTGCGGACAGGGCGGAAGCGGCACATCCCCTTCGCCTCTACCCGCTGCTGGCCCCGCACCTGGGGTTCAGCGGGCAGCGCAACCGTGCCTGGGCCGGCACGTACAAGGGGCGCCCCACGCTCTTCGCCGCCGACGACCCGTATGCGCTCGCGCTCGCGTCGGATCCGCCGGCGGCCCGGCAGAGCGTGGGGTACGTGGGCGCGTCGGACGGGTGGCAGGACTTCGCCCGGAACGGCCGGATGGCCTGGACGTACGACGCGACCGGCGAGGGGAACGTCGCCGCGATGAGCGAGATCCCGCTCCGCGACGGCGTCGCCCAGATCGCGCTCGGCTTCGGCAGGCGTCCCGAGGAGGCCGCGCTCCAGGTCGCGTCCGCGCTGGTCGGGCGCTTCGACACGGCCTGGGACGAGTACATCGGGAACTGGCACGGGTTCGCCCGAACCTGCGTGCCGCCGCCGGAGCAGCTCGGTGACGAGCTGGGCCGGCTGTACCGGGACTCGGCCGCCGTGTTGCGGACCCACCAGGACCGGACGGCGCCCGGTGCCACCGTCGCGAGCCTGTCGATCCCCTGGGGCAATGCCCGGAACGACCTCGGCGGCTACCACCTGGTCTGGTCGCGCGACCTGGTCGAGTCGGCGGGCGCGCTCGTGGCGCTGGGCGCGCACGCATCCGCGCGGCGCACGCTCGCGTACCTCGTGGCGACCCAGGAGCCCGACGGGCACTGGGTGCAGAACCAGTGGGTGGACGGCGTCCCTTACTGGGCCGGGGTGCAGCTGGACGAGGCGGCGTATCCCGTGCTGCTGGTCGGCGCGCTGCGGCGATCGGGCGGCACGCACATGCACGGACGAGTCGGCGACGAGGCCGCCGCCTTCGTCGACCTCGTCACGGGACCGGCCCTCGACCGGATGATCCAGGCGGCCGCGTCGTTCATCGCGCGGACCGGGCCCGCCACCCAGCAGGACCGGTGGGAGGAGAACGCCGGGCTCACCCCCTCCACGCTCGCTCCCGTCGTCGCGGCGCTGGTGGTGGCCGCGGAACACCTCCCCGAGCCGGCCGCCGGCTACTGCCTGGAGCTGGCCGACGACTGGAACGCCTCGATCGAGGACTGGACGTACGCGCGCGCCACGCCGCTGGCGCGGGCGCACGGGGTGGACGGGTACTACGTCCGGATCGCCTCGCCCGACGTGCTGGCCGGGGCCCCGGTCTCCGCCGCCGTGCCGGTCCGGAACCGCCCGCCCGGCCAGTCCATGGTCGCGGCCGACGAGATGGTCGGGACCGACTTCCTGGCGCTGGTGCGGTTCGGGCTGCGGAGCCCCGACGACCCGCGCATCCTCTCGACGCTCACGGTAGCCGACGCGCTGCTGCGCACCGACACGCCGAGCGGTCCGGTCTGGCACCGCTATAACGGCGACGGATACGGCGAGCACGCCGACGGCGCTCCGTTCGACGGGACCGGGATCGGGCGAGGATGGCCCCTGCTGGTGGGCGAACGCGGGCACTACGAGCTCGAGGCCGGGCGCGACGCCCGACCGTACCTGGAGGCGATGCGCCGGCTCGGCTCACGGGGCGGCATGCTGCCCGAGCAGGACTGGGACACCGACGACATCCCCGCTCGAGGGCTGGCGTGCGGCCGGCCGTCGGGGTCGGCGATGCCGCTCGCCTGGGCGCATGCCGAGTACGTCAAGCTGGCGCGGTCCGTCGCGCTCGGGCACGCCATCGACCGCCCCGAGGCCGCGTGGCAGCGCTACCGGGGAATGGCGCCGAAGCCGGTCCGTGCGACCTGGCGCTTCACCGCGCCGCGCCCCTCGATGGCGGCGGGACGGACGCTGCGCTTCGAGCTGCTCGCGCCGTGCCGGGTCCACTGCTCGCTCGACGGCTGGGCCACGGCGCTGGACGTCGAGGCCCGCGACACTGGCCTCGGCGTCTGGGTGGCCGACGTTCCCGGCACCGACCGGCTGCCGCCCGGCGCGGCCGTCGACGCGACGTTCTACTGGCCGCAGGCCGGCCGGTGGGAGGGCCGCAACGTGCGCGTAGCGGTGGTGGACGCCGGGTAGCGCGGAGCCGACCCCGCATCGGTTCTACCATGCGGAGATGAAGGCGATCGCCGTCCATCCCCGCGTCCCCAACTCCATCCACCTGCGCGACATCCCGGAGCCGTCGATCGACAGCGTCCCCGGCGGCCGGGGCGTGCTCGTCGAGATCATCCGCGTCGGTGTCGACGGCACCGACCGCGACATCCTGCAGGGCCTCTACGGCGCCCCACCGCCGGGTGACGACTTCCTGGTCAACGGCCACGAGAACCTCGGGCGGGTCCTGCAGGTCGGGGCCAACGTGCCCAGCCGCATCCGGCCCGGGTCCCTGGTGGTGGCGACCGTCCGCCGCCCGGGCAAGAGCGTCTATGACGCGATCGGCATGCAGGACATGACCACCGACACGGTCTACTACGAGCGCGGCATCAACCTGCTGCACGGGTACCTCTCGGAGCGGTACGTGGAGGCCGCCGACTACGTGGTGCCGCTGCCCGAGTCGCTGGCGCTGACCGGCTGCCTGCTCGAGCCGTTCACGGTGGCCGAGAAGGGGATCCGCCAGGCTCTCGAGATCCAGCGCCGGCTCCGGGTGTGGAGACCGGCCCGAGCCTGCGTGCTCGGCGCCGGATCGATCGGGCTGATCGCGACCGTGCTGCTCCGGCTGCGGGGGGTCGAGGTGGTGGTCTACTCCCGCCGCCCGCGCCCGTACCGCAACAGCGACCTCGCCGAGGAGCTCGGGGCGGTCTACGTCTCCTCGTCGGACACCACGCTGCCGCAGGCCGCGGCGGCGCACGGCCCCTTCGACCTGATGTTCGAGGCGACGGGGTACGGCCCGATGGCGTTCGAGGCGGCCGCCAGCCTTGGCACGGACGGCGCGCTGGTGCTGGCCTCCGTGACCGGCGGCGACACCACCGTGACGGTCCCCGCCGACCGGATCAACCAGGGCTTCGTGCTGGGCAACAAGGTGATGGTCGGGACGGTCAACGCGGCGCTCGAGGACTTCGAGCAGGGCGTGTCCGACATGATCGCCGCCGAGGCGTTCCACCCGGGATGGCTCGCGAAGCTGCTGACCACGCGCGTGGCCGGCCTTGAGGCCTTCCAGGACCTCGCCGACCACCTGCTCAACGACAAGTCGGCGATCAAGACGTTCGTGGAGGTCAAATCGCCCGCGTGATTGCGGGCGCTCGCTGCTGAGGCCCCGCGCGTGACCGCCTGATCGGCGCTCCGGCGCTGGTGCTCGCGTCCACGTGGTGCTCGTGGCACCCTTGACGCCGGCAAGGTACCGATATATCGTGATGCCGCGCACACAGTGCGCGATACACACAGGAGACGGGCAGCATGCTGTTCGACGAGAACCGGCCGCCCCGGATGGGCGGCCTGATGGCGGGCTGCGGTCGCTTCCGCGGACACCACGGTGAGGGACCCGGGCCGGGCCACTTCCGCGGCCCCGGGCCGTTCGGCGGCCCCGGGCCGTTCGGCGGAGCCCGCATGCACGGGTTCGGGGGCCCATTCCGGGGACGCGGCAGGATGGCGCGGCGCGGCGACGTCCGGACCGCGATCCTGGCCCTGCTGGCGGAGAAACCCATGCACGGATACCAGGTCATCCAGGAGCTCGAAGCGCGCAGCGACGGACGGTGGCGCCCCAGCGCCGGCTCCGTCTATCCGACGCTGCAGCAGCTCGAGGACGAGGGGCTGGTCCGCAGCGAGGAGATCGAGGGCCGGCGCGTGTTCAGCCTGACCGACGCGGGCCGTGCGGAGACGGCCAGGCGTTCCGGGGCGCCGGGCGCGCCGTGGGAGTCGGTCGGCCCGGCCGGCGATGACGCCGCGTTCGACCTCCGCCGCCTGAGCTTCCAGGTGGGGGCGGCAGCCATGCAGGTCGCGCAGGTGGGCTCGTCCCGCTCGCAGGACCAGGCACGCGACGTCCTCACGGACGCGCGCCGGCGGCTCTATCGGTTGCTCGCGGAAGACGAGTCAACGGACGAGTCGGCGGACGAGACGGGGGAGGGTGCCCCGGGCGAAGGCTGACGGACCGGCGCCGCCGGCGGCCTGTGCACCGCCCGTGTCGACCGCGACCGCCGCGGCTCGAGTACGCGCTCACGGCGGCGCGCGGCGTGCGGGACGGCGCTCGCCCTACGCGGGCAGCGTCAGCCGGACGCGGAGGCCGGGTCGATTCTCATCGAGCGTGAGCCGGCCACCGTGGGAGGACGCGATCCAGCCGGCGATCGCGAGGCCGAGACCGAACCCGTCACCGGTCCTGCTCGCATCCCCCCGCCGGAAGCGCTCGAACACACGCGCCCGCTCCGCCGGCGGGATGCCCGGGCCGTCGTCGGCCACCTCGAGCTCGACCTGCCCCGGGAGGCGCCTGCCCGCCAGCGTGACGTGCACGGCCGGTCCCCCGTGCCGGATGGCGTTGTCGACCAGGATCCCGAGCAGCTCGGCGAGGCGGTCCGCGTCGACCACCGCCCTGCCCGCGCGTGTCTCGCCGAGGCGGATCGTGACGCCGCGCGCCTCGGCCACCGGCCGGAACGACTCGGCCACGCCGCGCACCAGCGCGTCGATGTCGGCCTCGGCCAGCTGAAGCTGCGCCGCCCCGGCATCTGCGCGGGCAAGGGTCAGCAACGCCTCGACGAGGCCTCGCATCCGGTCGGCCTGCTGCCGCATCGACGCGAGCACGTCGGCGTTCGCGCCGAGGGGTTGCTCCGGGTGGCGCTCCAGCACCTGCAGCCCCGCGTCGATCACCGACAGCGGGGTCCGGAGCTCGTGGGACGCGTCGGCCGCGAACTCCTGCTGACGCTCGAACGCTCGCCGGATCGGGATCATCGAGCGTCCCGCGAGGAACCACGCGGCGGCGACCGCGAGGACGAGGCCCACACCCCCCACGAGCAGGATCAGCAGCGTCAGCAGTGTCTCGGCGTCGCGGACCGGCTGGAGGCTGGCACCCGCCTGCAGCACGCCCCGACCGTCGTCGAGCGGCAGCGACACCACCAGCGCGGGCCCGGAGGGCAGCGTCACGGTCGTGCGCAGCGATCCACCCCCGGACGTGCCCGCCTCGATCGCCGAGGGCCGCAGCGCCTGCGCCGGAACCTGGGCGGTCTCGGCAACGAGGCTCCCGGTCGCGTCCCAGAGCGCGTAGAACGTCCCCGATTCGGACCCGCCCAGCCGCGTCACGAAGTCGCCCCGGTCGAACCGGAGCTCCGCCGTGGCATCCCGGGCCCGGCCGAGCAGGGTCGAGGCCTCCTGGTCGACCAGCAGCCGATCCATCATGGCCAGCACGGCGATCCCCAGCACCACCAGGATGCCGGCGATCACCGCGACGTTTGCGACGACGAGCCGCCGGCGCACCCGAGCGAACATCACGCCCTCAGCACGTAGCCCACGGACCGCACCGTGTGAACCAGGGCCGGGTCGAAGCCCCGGTCGATCTTGCGGCGCAGGTAGTGCACGTAGACGTCGACGACGTTCGACCCGGGGTCGGCGTCGTAGCCCCAGACGTGCTCCAGGATCCGGTCGCGCGTCAGCACCTGGCCCGCGTGCCGCATCAGCAGTTCCAGCAGGCGGAACTCCTGCGAGGAGAGCAGGATCTCGCGTCCGGCTCGGTTGACCCGGTGCGCCTGCGGGTCGAGGACGAGGTCGGCGACCTGCAGCTGGCCGACGACGCGGCCCTCGCGCCGGAGGTGCGCGCGGAGGCGGGCGATCAGCTCCTCGAAGGCGAACGGCTTCGTCACGTAGTCGTCCGCGCCGGCCTCGAGTCCGGCCACGCGGTCCGGTACGGCGTCGCGGGCCGTCAGCATGATGATCGGCATGCGGAGGCCTCGCGCGCGGACCGCCCGGCAGAGGCTCAGTCCGTCGAGGCCGGGCAGGGACAGGTCAAGCACGATCGCGTCCGGCGCATCCCCGAGCGCGGCATCCAGGCCGGAGCGGCCGTCGAACGCCAGCCGGGTGCGGAAGCCCTCTTCGCCCAGGACGCGCTCCACCAGGTGTGCCAGCGCCGCCTGGTCCTCCACCAGGAGGATCGTCGGCTGACGCGCCGACCGTCGCCGGTGTGCGGCGAGGTCGTTCACGCGGGGCGGCTCGGGGCGCGATGGTGGTGCAAGGTGGCTCCAATGATCCTCCAATCGCCGCCGGCTAGCCTCCCGGGATGAGCGGACCGCGCCCCCTGCTTTCCCCACGTCCCGGCTCCCCCGCGAGCCAGGTCCGACGCCCGGCGACCGTATCGGCGGCCCGGCCGGGTCGGGGTGGCACGCCACCTGGCGTCACGTCCGGGGGCGGCACGCCGCCTCGCCCCGACCCGCGGCAGTTCGTCGGGCGCCTCAAGCGACTGGTGGTTGCCGGATCGGTCGTGGGAGCCGGCGTCTTCTGGGCGCTCGTGGCCGAGCACGTGGTGGGGATCACGTCGGTGCAGGGCAGCGGCGGGTCCGGGACGGCCGGTCCGGGGGGCGGGTCCGTGCCGCAGGCGGCCAGCCCATACGACGGCTTCTTCGGTCCGGCCGCGGGCCAGGGTGCAGCCGGCGCCGTCAACCCGGGCGGCTTCCTCGGCGGTGGTGCGGGTGGCAACGCGGGCGGTGTCCAGGCCGCCGGGCCGGGGCTGGTTAGTGGCGGTGGCGGCGCTCCGATCATGACCACGTCGGGGTCGTAGGCCGGGGGTGAGCGCGCCCGTGCCCGTGGTCGCGTGGCCGGCCTCCGTCCAGGCGTCCACCGAGCCCGGGATCGCCCGTCCTGGGCCGGCCACCGGTGCGCCCGAGCTCGCCACCCATCCCGGGTCTTTCCACGGTACCCCGGAACTCGCCACCCCTGCCGGGCTGGCGCGCCACGAGTTCCGGGCCATGGGGACGACCGTCACCGTGATCGTGCCCGGGCCCGCGCGCGGTGCCGTCGAGGCGGTCGCGTCACTGTTCTCGGCGTGGGAGTCCGCGCTGAGCCGCTTCCGACCCGAAAGCGAACTGTCGCGGCTGAACGCGGCAGCCGGGCGCGAGGTGCCCGTGAGCCCGCTCCTTCTCTCCGTCGTGGAGACCGCGATACGAGCGGCGCGCGCCACTGACGGCCTGTTCGACCCGACCCTGCTGGGCGCGATGATCGTCGCGGGATACGACCGGACGTTCGATGACCTGCCCCGGGTGGGGCCCGCGCGGGTCGGACCGGATCGCGGAACCGCGGGCGGCTGGCGCACGCTGCGGGTGGATGCGGCTCGCCGCACCGTGACCCTTCCGGAGGGGGCCGGGATCGATCTCGGCGGGATCGCGAAGGGCATGGCGGTGGACGCGTCGGTGGAGCTCCTGGCGGCCGCGGGCGTCGCGCCGGCAGCCATCGACGCCGGTGGCGACCTGGCGGTTCGCGGCCTGCCGCCCCACCAGCGCAGCTGGCCGGTCAGGCTCGAGCTTCCCGGCGGCGCAGGACGCGTGCTCGAGATCGCCACCGGTGCGGTGGCCACGTCGGGCGTGGGGCGCCGGAATTGGGTGCGTGGCGGTGAGCTGCGCCACCACCTGATCGATCCGCGAACGGGTCGCCCGGCCCGTGGCGATTCCTGGTCGGCGACCGTCGCGGCGGCGACCTGTGCCCAGGCGGAGGTTGCCGCGAAGGTCGTGTTCATGCTGGGCCCCGAAGCCGGCGCTCGGTTCCTCCTGGGGCACGGCCTGACTGGACTCTGCGTGCGGCGTGACGGCAGCCAGCTGGAGCTCGGCACCTGGGGAACGGTGCACGACGCGCCGGACCCCGACGCGCCGGGGAGGTCCGCGGCCATGGCCAGCACCGCGGACATGGCGTGACCAGCGAGACCATCGCCTGGGACGTCGCCCGCGTCGGCGGGATGCTGGCGTATCTCCTTCTCACGGCCTCCGTGGCGATCGGCATCGCGCTGAGCCTGGGGTGGCGCTCACCCCGCTGGACGCGGTTCGTCTCCAACGAGCTCCACCGGTTCGTGTCGCTCGTGGCGCTCGTGTTCATCGCGATCCACACGGTCTCGGTCGCCGTGGACCCCTTCATCGGCTTCACGCCCGCCGAGGTGCTGGTCCCGATGCTCAGCCACTACCGGACCGTCTGGGTCGCGCTGGGCATCGTGGGCTCGTACCTCCTGGTCGCGGTCTACCTGTCCGAGCGGATCCGCCCGCACGTCAGCTACCAGTGGTGGCGGCGCTTCCACTACCTGAGCTTCGTCGCGTTCGTCCTCGCGCTCGTCCACGGCGTCGCGACGGGGAGTGACACCCGGGCGCCGTGGGCCATCCTGCTGTACGCGGGCAGCATCGTGCTCGTCGGCGCGCTCCTGGTGGCGCGGCTGTTCCCGGCGGAGGGCGCCCGCCGCCATCCGCTGATCGCGGCCGTCTGTGGCTCGGCCCTGGTCTACGGAGTCGTCTGGGCCAGCGCGGGGCCCCTGCAGCCCGGCTGGAACGTGATCGCCAACGACGGCCGGGGCTCGGGAGCGACGCCCCAGACGCTCGCGGCCCTCGGGATTGCCACGACCGGCGGAGGTCCGGGCAACGCGGCAGCGGCGGGCACCGGCGGGGGACCGGCTCCCACCTCGTCGCCGGCCACGACGCCGGGTCCGGTGCAGGCCTCGTTCCAGGCGCGGGTATACGGGGGTGACGGCAACGCCGTGCTGCTGTACGGGCAGCTCGAGGGCGCGGCCGGCAACCAGTTCCAGCTGCAACTGAACGGAACGGGGTCGGGTGCGCTGGGCCTGGTGCAGCTGCAGGGGTCGGACGGGCGCACCTGCTCCGGACCCGTGACCCAGATCGGCAACACCAGCATCACGGCCACGTGCGCGACCGGTGAGGGTGCCTCGTGGACGCTGCGGCTGGTGATCGGGTCGGTGGAGCGACGGGGCGTGACCGGCACCCTGACCGCGACCCCCGGCGGAGCGGCACAGCGGGGATCCGGCGGGCCGGTCGGCGGCCTCTGACTCTGACCGGCCCGCCGGGACGGCCGCGCGGCTGGCTCAGGCCCGACCGACCCGCACCAGGTCCCACGTGTCGGCGATCGCGGCGGGGAGGAGTTCGCCGCGGTGCGCCGGGCGGGCCTGGGCGGGATCGGAGGGATTGCCGCGACCGAGGTGGGCCGCCTGGGCCGGACCCCGATGGACGACCGGGAGGAGGAGAACCGGTGATCGGGACATGGGCGCGAGCGGGATCGCTTCGGTCATGGCACTCGGGCTCGGAGAAGGCCCCATCGAGCCGAGGAGGCTCCGACGGCCGGTCCGTCGGTGGACGCCCCTCGTTCGTCTCACGAACCGGAAGCTATCGCTCGGACCTGAAGTAATCCTGAAATCACGGCCGGCGCGCGTGCGTTGATACCCGACCGCAAGAGCCACGGGGCCGGCCGCGAGAGCACTGCGATCCGGCCGCGGCAGGGCCGGGCGGCCCGGTGCACGGGCGGTGCGAATGGCCCCTCCGCACGCCAAATGGCCCAGCCCGCTGTGCGAACAAACGCCCAGCCCGGCGTGACTCTTGGCCGTCTCGCCGGTGGCCCCGCCCCACCGACCATGACGGCAGGAAGGACGGGACGCATCCGGCGGGCCACGGAAGGACGGCCAGCGGAGTCCCGACAAGGAGACACGATGAACACCTCGTACGGCAAGGCCACGGCGATCATGCGGATCGCCCTCGGCTTCGGCTTCCTCTATGCCGGCCTGGACAAGGCCCTCAACCTGGCGGGCACCGGCGCGTTCACCGCCGCCGGGTTCCTGAAGTTCGGCACCCTCGGCGCGTACACCGGCTCGAACCCCAAGGTCGTCGTCAACCCCACCCATGACCTGTGGGTGGCGCTGGCCAACAACGGCACGCTGATGCCGATCATCAACACCCTGGTGGTGTTCGGCGAGCTGGCCATCGGCGTCGCCCTGATCCTGGGGATCGCCACCCGCTTTGCCGGGATCATGGGCGCGCTCCTCACCGGGCTGTTCTTCGTGGCCTCCTGGAGCTTCGCGACCGGGTTCATCAACGAGGACTTCCTCTACACCGCCCTCTCCGCGTACCTCGCGTACGTCGGCGCCGGCGCCGTGTGGGGCCTCGACGGAGTCCTCGCCCGGACGCAGCTGCTCGCCAAGACCCCGCTGCGCGTGTTCGTGGCCTGATCACCGTCGTCCGGGTCCGTCCGGCCCACTGGGTGCGGG
>JAJYJR010000834.1 GCA_021789355.1 Chloroflexota bacterium
GGCTGCTGCTGGATGCTCCCACCGCCGGCGCGAGCTTCGAGGACCACACCCTGACCATCCACTTCGATGCTCCACACCACGACGAGGCGAAGGCCGCCCGGGCGAGGTAAGGGGCGAAGCCTGCCGGCCACATGCGTACAGTCCTCGTGGCCGTGCTGGCCCAATTCCTGTGATGCGTGTGGACGAGATGCAAGTCAGCGCAAGGGGCAGTTGTCTCGGGGCGATCCGCGCTCCGTGGCACGGCGGACGTGCGCAGCAAGGCGGTCAGCGGCGTCTCTCGGCACCGCGCGTCTTTCCCGCGCCGACGCGCGATGCAGAGTCGACAACGCCCGGTCCCACGCAGCGCCCGGCGGCGCATTCGCCCGCTTCGATCTTCGACGCGGCGAGCCTGCAGGTCGGTCGAGCCGTTGGCGGTCTGGCGGTCGCCACTGACGAGCAGCGACCTGCCGAAGGGCAGGCCGCGCAGATCCGACGGCTCGAGGTCGTACGGGGCGTTGGGGACGAGCGCCCAAGGATCGCGGGGGATG
Source organism: Chloroflexota bacterium (assembly GCA_021789355.1). Next base: position 528 of record JAJYJR010000834.1, read on the forward strand.
CCGCGGCGACCCATGATCGGCCTCCTTCACGCGGCCGGCGCGAGGGGCGCCGCTGCTGCTGCGTCGCCGGAGCCACCCTGGGCGCCGAGCTGGTACCGCGCCATGCGTCACCACCGGCCAGCGATCGAGCCGGCGGTGCGCAGCGCGGCGAGGGCCGCGGCGCAGAGATCTCGTGGCGGCGCGAACGTGCGCCCGGCCGGCGTGGCTTGCGCCTGCAGGCCCACGACAGAGAGGAGCGCCAGCAGCTCGAGAATCCGAGGCTCGGCCCACGCGGGCGCCGACCACAGCGCCACCGCGTGGACGATCAGGGCCAGGGCCATCGTCACGACCCACTGCCCGGACCGCGTGCCGGTCAGCCACCGCCGGAGCCACGCGTGCGACACGACGACCGGGCGGCGGGCCCCCGCGGCGGGCGCTCGCCGGGCACCGGCCGGCTGATGGTCCGGACGCTGGTCGGCCGGTGTCCTCGGGTCCGCCCCCAGGCGACGGGCCGCGGTGACGCTCGCGTAGGCGGCGTTGAGCTCCCGCATCGCGGCGGTGGTACCGCCGACATCGGGGTGCCGACGGCGCGCCAGGCGGTGATAGGCGCGGCGCACCGCGGCGCCATCCGCATCGCGGGGGACCTCGAGGACCTGGTAGGGATCCACGGGTCAGGGGCGCCCGAGGGGGGCCACCCGGGCGATCACCCGCAGAAGCGCCCAGGTGCCGGCGGCCACGAGGGTGGCCGCCAGGGCCAGCAGCACGGCGAGCGCGAAGAGGGCGACGAGCCCGAACCAGACACCGACCCTCAGGAGCGCCATCTAGGCCGCCCCTTCCTCGGACTCTGCCGGGAGCGCCCGCACGGCGTCGGCGAGCGTCGCGCCGGCGAGGGTGTGCTCGCGCAGCAGCACGTCGGCGAACGCCAGCACCGCGTCGCGCCGGCGCTCCAGGATCGCCCGGGCCCGCTCGGCCTGGACATCGAGCGCGAACCGCACCGCGGCGGCCCGGGCATCGAGGAGCGCCGGCCCGGCCTCTCGCTCGAACCCCCTGATCGAGAGACCGCCCCAGGCGGGATCCGCACCCGCCTCGGTGCGCGAGAGGAGCAGCGCGGTGGCCTGGGCCGTGTCGCTGGTGCCACCCTGCGATCCGGAGCCCAGGAACAGCTGTTCCCCGAGCCCGCCCGCCAGCAGCACCGCGACGCGCGCGAGGAGTTCGTCGTCGGAGAGATCCTGCCGCGAGCCGTCGTCGGGACCCACCTCGGTGCGGGCCCCGCGGTGGTCGCCCAGGCTCACCGCGGTGATGGCCCCGGGGCCGAGGGTCTCCAGGCCGACCACCAGGTGGGCTGATTCGTGAATCGCCTGGCGGCGCCGCTGGGCCAGGCTCAGCGGGGGGACCTCGTCGATCTCCCCGTGCAGCCGCAGGGCCTCTTCGAGGTGGCGCCAGGTGAGCCCGCCCTCCACCCCGTCGGCGATCGCCCTGGCGAGCCCGTCGTCGAGGGCGGCGACGAGATCGGCGCCCGAGCGTCCCCGCGTCAGCTCGGCGGCCCGCTCCACGTCGATCGGCTCGGCGAGCGCCCGGCGCGCCAGCAGGTAGGCGAAGAGATCGCGGCGCTCCTGCCGCGTGGGCAGCTCGAGGCGGATGATCGTGGAGCCAAAGCGTCCGGCCCGCAGCAGCGAGCGATCGAGCAGGTCCGGGTGGGTGTTGGTCGATGCCAGCCAGAACACCCGGCCGCCGTCCCGGACCCCGTCTAGGGCGCTCAACAGCGCGTACAGCACCGCGCGCGAGCGGCGGTCGTGGACCCGCGCGCCGCGCTCGAGCGCCACGGCGTCGAGCTCGTCGATGTAGAGCACCGCGGGCTGCGGGTGCGCGGCGAAGTGGCGGGCCAGGCGCGTCACGAGGTGTCCGCTGAGTTCGGCGGCGGTGCACTCGTAGTACGGCACGGCATCGCCGAGCAGCGCCGCGAGGATCCGCGCGAGGTTCGTCTTCCCGACCCCCGGCGGGCCGGTGAGGAGGCAGGCGCGGACGAGCGATCCCCCCGCCGCCACCACCTGGTCGGGGTCGCGCAGCATGGCGGCCAGGCTCTCCACCTCGCGGGTGGCCCGCGCCGATCCGATGTGATCGGCGAGGGTGAGGCCGCGCACCTCGATGCGGTGGGCCTCGAGCCAGCGCCGCGTGCGGCGGTCCGGCTCCGGTCGAGCAGGCTTGGCCATCGGTGCGCTCCCTGCGGGTGGGGTCGCCCTGTACAGAAGCGCAGGACCCCCGGTGCGTCGAGGCCATACGTGCCGACCGTTCCCTGCATGCGCGACGTTCCCACCGTTCGCGGTCAGCGGGAACGAGCCCCCTTGACGGCCCGCGATCTGCGCCCACCATCCGGCGCGGTGTCACGGACATCGCCGCCGTGAGTCCGCCGGCCCACGATCTATGGCGAGGCCGCGGGATGGCGCGCTTCTACACC
>JAJYJR010000072.1 GCA_021789355.1 Chloroflexota bacterium
GCCGAGCCGTCGCACGAGCCACGCGGATGCCGCGAGGCCGGCCGCCATCCAGAGGGCAGCCGATGCCCATGCCGGCAGCACGCTGGTGGGTGCGTAGAAGAGGAGTGTGTGCGGTCCCGCGGAGTAGGCGATCCCGTGCTCGGTCACCTTCCACGGATCGCCCCCGCTGAGCCACGCGTCCGCGGCGCGCTGGTAGTGACGCGCGTCGATGGCGAGCGCCGTCGGGTTGACGATCCACAGCAGGTCGATGACCGCGAACCAGGCCGGCAGGCCGATCCTGCCGGCCGCCAGGCGTACTCCTCGTGTCGCATCCAGCACGCGGTCGAGCGGCCCCGCCCGCACGGCCGCACCAGGGGACGGCGCTGCGCGTGCCGCGGTGTCGGCCGTGTGGGTTTCGCCCATGCTACGGAGTTGGCCGCTGCACTGTCACGTTGCCAGCGTGACGAAGGCGCGACGGCGCGTCAACGGCGCCATCCGCTGCCCGCGTGGTCCTTCGGTACCATTGGCGATCGGGGCCGGAGCGGGTAAGGTCGCGCGGCCGGGACGTGCAGGGACGGCCCGGCACCGTGCAGGAGGGAAGGCCGTGGCGGTCAAGAGTCCGCCGTCGTCGCGCACTCGGGCGAAGCCGCATCGTGGACGCGGGCGCGCCCCGAAGGCGGCGCGGCTCGACCTCGCCATCGTCGGTGGCGGGGGTCACGTGGGTCTTCCGCTGGCGCTGAGCTTCGCCAGGACCGGACTGCGAGTCGGCATCCAGGACATCTCCGCGGAAACGCTTGATCGGATCGGTCGAGGCGAGGTCCCGTTCCTGGAGGCTGGCGCGGGGCCGTTGCTGCGGGAGATGCTGGACGCGGGACGACTGGAGCTCTCCACCGATCCGGCCATGCTCGGTGGCACCGACGTGGTGGTGATTGTCATCGGCACACCGATCGATGAATTCCTGAACCCGTCCATGACCGTCTTCGAGCGCGCCCTGGGCCAGGTTGCCCCGCACCTGCGGCCCGGCGCGCTCGTCATCCTGCGCAGCACGGTCTACCCCGGCACCACCGAGTACGTGGCAAAGAACCTCGCGGAGCGGAGCCCGGCAGTGGACGTGGCCTTCTGCCCCGAGCGGATCGCCGAGGGGCACGCCCTCGAGGAACTGGGGACGCTCCCTCAGATCGTGGGGGCGGACGACGGGCGGGCAGGCGACCGGGCGGAGGGGCTGTTTCGCCGGCTGGGCGTCTCGATCATCCGCACCGGGACTCGAGAGGCGGAGCTGGCCAAGCTGCTCACCAACACCTGGCGCTACATGAAGTTCGCGGTGGCGAACCAGTTCTTCATGATCGCCGACGCCGCCGGGCTGGACTACCAGGCGGTGCTCGACGCGATCCGCGAGGATTATCCGCGCGCGGCGGACCTGCCCGGGCCGGGATTCGCCGCCGGCCCGTGCCTGCTCAAGGACACCATGCAGCTGGCCGCGTTCACCTCGGACCACTTCCCGATGGGCCAGGCTGCCATGCAGATCAACGAGGGGTTGCCCGCCTACCTGGTCGGGGCGATGAAACGCCGCTACGGTGAGCTGCGCGGCCGGACGGTGGGGATCCTGGGCATGGCCTTCAAGGCCGAGTCGGACGACGTGCGCGCCTCCCTCAGCTACAAGCTGCGCAAGCTCCTGGCCTGGGAGGGCGCGCGCGTACTGTGCACCGACCCCTACGTCCAGGATCCCAAGCTGCTGCCGATCGAGCAGGTGCTTGCCGAGGCCGACCTGTTCGTGGTGGGGGTGCCGCATCGCGGGTACCGGGGACTGGACCTGGGCGGCCGGCCCGTGGTCGACGTCTGGGGCTCGCTGGCCGGCCGGATCGGGACCTGACATGCGGGTCCTGGTGACCGGCGCGGCGGGCTTCATCGCGGGCTACCTCGTCCCGGAGCTGCTCGATGCCGGGCACGAGGTCGTGGGCCTGGACAACTTCAGCAAGTACGGCGATACGACGCGCAGCTACGACAGCCACCCGGGTTACCGGTTCGTCCGGGGCGACGCCAAGGATGTGGGGCTGCTCCGCGAGCTGGCTGTGGACGCGGACCAGGTCGTGGCCGCGGCGGCGATGATCGGCGGGATCAGCTACTTCCACGAGTTCGCCTACGACCTGCTGGCCGAGAACGAGCGGATCCTGGCGTCCACCTTCGACGCCGCGCTGGCGGCCCGGCGTGACGGGCACCTGGACCGGATCGTCGTGCTCTCGAGTTCGATGGTGTTCGAGTCGGCGACCGTCTTCCCTACGCCCGAGGGCGCCCAGCTGACCAGTCCGCCCCCTCGCTCCACGTACGGCTTCCAGAAGCTCGCGAGCGAGTACTTCGCGAAGGGAGCCTCGGAGCAGTACGGCCTGCCCTACACGATCCTGCGCCCCTTCAACTGCGTGGGGATCGGCGAGCGTCGCGCGGTCCGGGACGCGGAGGTGATGAGCGGCAACGTGAAGCTCGCCTTGAGCCACGTGGTCCCGGACCTGGTGCAGAAGGTGCTGCGCGGCCAGGACCCGCTGCACGTCCTGGGCGCGGGCAACCAGGTGCGCCACTACACGTACGGAGGGGACCTGGCGCGCGGAATCCGGCTTGCCATGGAGTCGCCCGCGGCGGTCAACCAGGACTTCAACCTCTCGACCTCGCAGGGCACCACCGTGCTGGAGCTGGCGCAGCTTGTCTGGGGCAAGGTGCACGGCGATCGGCCGTTCCGGTACGTCAGCGACCCACCGTTCGAGCACGACGTCCAGATGCGCGTCCCGGACGTGCGCAAGGCGCGCGAGGTGCTGGGCTTCGAGGCCACCACCACGCTCCACGAGATGCTCGGCGAGGTGATCCCGTGGATCCGCGACGAGCTGGCCGCGGGGCGGATCTGATGGGCGGGCTAGATGGGATCTATGCGCACCGGTTCAGCGACCGCGAGGCGCGAGCGAAGGATTCGGTCTGGGCCGTGATCGTGGCGCACCTGCAGCGCTTCGTCGTGCCCGCTGCGCCCGTGCTCGACATCGCCTGCGACCGGGGCCACTTCATTCGCCATGTCGAGGCGGCGGAGAAGTGGGCCACCGACGTGCGGGATGTCTCGGCCGACCTGCCGACGGATGTGCACTTTGTGCAGGCCGACGGTTTGGCCCTCGCCCAGGTCCTCCCCACTGGCTACTTCGGCACAGCCTTCATGAGCAACTACCTTGAACACCTGCCGTCGCCCGCCGCGGTGATGGAGCAGTTCGCCGTGGTCCGGGAGCTGCTGCGGCCCGGAGGCCGGGTGGTGGTGCTGCAGCCCAACATCCGACTCGTCGGTGGGGCGTACTGGGACTTCATCGACCACAGGGTTGCGCTGACCGACCGCAGCCTGGTCGAGGCGGCGGAGTCGGCCGGCTTCCGCACGCATCACCTGGTCGTGCGCTTCCTGCCGTACACCACGAAGAGTCGCCTGCCGCAGTGGCCTGCGCTGGTCAGTGCGTTCCTTGACTTCCCGCCCGCTCGGTGGCTTCTCGCCGGACAGACGCTGTACGTGGGAGAGCGTCGGTGAGCGGCGTGCGCGCGGCCGCATCCAGTCCCCACGCGCGGCGCCTCCTCACCGCGCCCGTGGGGATCCTCGTCAGCATCCTGGCGTTGTGGGTCGCGCTGCGCGGCGTGAACCTCGCCGCCGCGGCCGACCAGCTGCAGCACGCCGCGCCCGGGCCGCTGGTTCTGATCCTCGGCGTGATCGCGGCGCAGCTGAGTCTGCGAACGATCCGCTGGCGCGCCCTGCTCGCGATCGCGCATCCTCCCGAACCGATCCGCCTGGTGACGCTGCTCCCGATTCTGCTGATCGGCTACCTGGGCAACGCGGTCCTCCCGGCCCGCCTTGGCGAGCCGATCCGGGCGTTCCTCGCGGCTCGCGCTGAGGGGCTCGATCCCGGGATCGTCCTGGGCACGGTGGTGCTGGAACGGGTCCTCGACACGGCCAGCCTGGCGGTCCTCGCGTTTGCCGCCGCGTACGCGCTGGGGGCCCCCGCGTGGCTCACGCAGGCCGCCGGGATCGCCTCCCTGGCCGGGTTCGTCGTGGTGGTGGGGCTCCTGGTCGGGGGACTCGCGTGGGTCGGTCGCCTGCTCGAGCGGGTCGAGCGCCTGCTGCCGTCGCGCGGGATCGCGGCCGCCGTGCGGTTCGTGCGGTTCGTGGCCGCCGGCGCCGATGCTGCGAACGAACGACCCGCGGTATGTCTCGCGCTGGTGGTCAGCGGCTCGTGCTGGCTCCTGGATGCCGTCACGTTCTGGCTGGTGGGGCAATCGCTGGGGCTGGCCCTCTCGCCTGCGGTGACGCTGCTGATCGCGGCGGTGACCGTGCTCGGCACGGCGCTGCCCTCCGCCCCTGGGTACGTGGGTACGTTCGAGCTCGCCGCGGTCGGAACGGCGACCGCGCTGGGGGTCCCGGCGTCCGAGGCGTTCTCGCTCGCGGTGCTGGCACACGTCATGGCGGTGCTCCCGTCGGCGCTGGGAGGAGCGGCAGCCCTGAGCAGCAGCGGGCTCGGGCTGCGGTCGGTGGCGAGCGGGGCACGGTCGGTGCGGCCGGAACCGTTCGCGGTGGCCGAGTGACCGACACCTGCGGGGCCGGGGCTCCCGGGGCCGCGGCGCTCGTCCTCTCCGTGGTGATGCCGGTCTACAACGAGGGCGACCGGGTGCTGCCGGTGCTGCGGGCGCTGGAAGCAGGCGTGAGCACCCCACACGAGACGCTGGTCGTCTACGACTTCGACGCTGACACGACGGTGCGACCGGTGCGCGGGCTGGCGGCCGAGCTGCCGCAGGTCCGCCTCCTGCGTAACGACTTGGGAGGAGGCGTCCTCAACGCGATGAAGGCGGGGATGGCGGCGGCGAAGGGTCGCTATGTCCTGGTCACGATGGCCGATGGCTCCGACGACCCGACGGACGTGCAACGGATGCTACGTCTGGCCGAAGAGGGCGCCGACGTGGTGGCCGCGAGCCGCTACATGCGGGGCGGACGGCAGATCGGCGGGCCGCGTCTCAAGCGGACGCTCAGTCGGCTCGCCGGCCTCTCGCTGCACTGGTTCGGCGGCGTCCCGATCCACGACCCGACCAGCAACTTCAAACTCTACTCGCGCGCGTTCCTCGACTCGGTCACGATTGAGAGCCGGGCGGGCTTCGAGCTGGCAATCGAGTTGTCCGTGAAGGCGGCGGTCGGGCACCGGCGGATGGCGGAGGTGCCCACCACGTGGCGGGACCGGACCGCGGGCGAGAGTCGCTTCCGTCTGCGCGCCTGGCTGCCGCACTACCTGCGCTGGTACCTGTACGCGTTCCGGCACCGACTCGGAGTGCCCCACGGTCCCGGCCACTCGACCGGAGGTGCATCCCCACGGGCCTCGCACCGCCAGCATGACGGCCTGCCCGGGATGCGAGGAGGACCCTCAGGTAGCGGCTGACGTCGGCGAGGCGCAACTCGGCAGAGCGGCGGTTCCGACTTCATCGATGGCCGCGCGTTCAGACGTGCGCCACAAGCGCGGCAAGGCCGCCAGGTAGCCCAGCATCCATGGCTCCAGGTCGGGTTGCGCGAGGATGAGCACGAGCGGCAGCGTGGTCGGCTGGCGCCTCCACGCGCCCCATGCGACAAGGCCCGCCGCGGCCACGAGTCTCGGCGCCAGTGGGATCAGCGGCATCAGCGGTCCGGCTTGGGCTGGCTGGTTTGGAACTTGGCCCACGATGGCGATCCACGTCCCCCAGGCGTCCGGCATCAGGACCGCGGTGATGCCGACGAGCATCGCCCCGATCAGGATGGTGTTCCGGACAGCGAGCCAGTCTCGCCACAGGACATACCAGCCGAACCCCAGGAACGGCGTGATCTTCGTGAACGCTGCCAGGAGCCACGCCGAAGGGTACGTAACCCCGATCACGACCATGAGCGCCAGAAGCCACTCGACGTTTCCGTTGAGCGCGAACGTGAACCCTGCCAGCAGGCTGGCCACTCGCGCCGGGGCGGCAAGGGGTCGAAGCAGCCACCAGTAGGTGAGCAGCGCCACCGTCGTCCACGCGGCGGCGAACGCCGGAAACGGGATGAATCCGAGCGGTCGCAGCACCAGGGCCACCACCGGCGAGTAGACGAAATGCGGGGCCCACAGGGGAATACTGGGGTCGTAGATCGGCTTCGCCCGGGGCAGCCAGACGATCGGGTGTCGCCGAACGGCCCGAAGACATAGACGGTCAGCAGTCCGTAAAGGAGCGAGGTAATTGCGACGACGAAGCTGCTGAGCTTCCGAACGCGGTGGGCAGGCACTTCGGGCATGAACTGCCTCGGCAGTCTGGGACGTTGACAATCGCGTCAGGCGTGCTCGCTGGCTCTCTGACCGCGCAAGTATGCCGCTGCGTACGCGGCCGCCGCGTCGGCCGCCCGCCCGCCGAGCGCGAGGGCTTTCGAAATGCCTCGGTCGTCGGGGTAGATGTGTGCCAGGCTGGCGTGGAACAGTCCAGGGAGCCCGGTCTCGATCGGCAGGTCCGGCATCGGCCCGCCCACCCGAGGGACCGGTTGCGCGAAGGGGTCGCGGCTTACGTGCATGTCCAGGACCCAATCCCGCTCGAAGGCCGGGTTGAGCGCGCGCATCGCGGGTGTCACGGCCTCGACCAGCGTCTCCGGGTCTGCCTCCCAGGCCGGCCCGCCCCGCTCGACGTAGTGGGCGAGGTAGACCAGCGTCCGACCGCCGTAGCGATCGGCCGGAACGAAGGTGGTGTGCTCGATGATCCCCACGCACCCGAGCCCGAGGCGGTCGGTGACGTTGACCCAGTAGTAGGCGCTCAGCGGCTGTGACAGCTCGAGGAGCGCGCAGACGATCCCTCGGTAGGGGATCGCGCGCATGGCCGCGGCGTACGCGGGCGGCAGTTCGACGATCCGGTCCAGGATGAGCCCGCTGACGCAGGCGACCACGGCAGGTGGCGACAGCGTGAGCGGTCCGTCCGGGCCTTCCACGTCGACCTGCCAGCCACTCTTCACCTGTCGGAGCGCCCTCACTCGGATCGACGTCCGCACATCGGCTCCGCGGGCCACGAGGTCTGTCGCGTAGGCCTCGGCAAGCGTGCCCAGGCTCCCGCGCAGGTAGCCCAGCCGGTCGCCAGTCGCCTTTCGAGAGCCGCCGCGCTGCCGAATCCGGGCCACGAGCCAGGCCATGGGCACCTCGCGGGCGTGGTTCCCGAATTTCGCCTCCAGCAGCGGGCGCCAGAGCGTGTCGTAGCCGCGACGACCGAACCAGCGCGGCCCCTCCACGGACACGGGCGACCGGTCCAGGTGCCGCCGGTCCGGGCGAACCAACTGGACGCCGGTGGCGGCGGCGAACCGCACCCTCGCCAGGGGCGACAGCGGCGCGAAGCGGAGCAGGTCGAGCGGGCTATCGAACGGGAACGGGCGGCCGTCATGCATGATCGCCATCGGCGCCTCGCGCCACTCCAGCCGATCGGCCAGGCCGAGCCGGTCGATCAGCGCCCGCGTCTCGTGGTCCTGCGGGAAGATGTGGTGGTAGTAGGGCTCGATGGGCTCCCCGCTCACCCGGATGCCGCGCGCCAGCCCGCCCACGCCCGCGGCCGCCTCGACAATCGTCACGGAGCGGCCCTGACGCAGCAATCCGTCGGCAGTGGCCAGACCGGCCATGCCGGCGCCGATGACCACGGCGTCCACCTGCGAGGAGTTCACGCAGCCGCTCTTCCCTCTCTCGGCCCCCTGTGCGCTCGCTGCGAGCGCACTACCCGGGGCAACGACGGTGACCGCACCGCTGCCGCACCGCAACGGCTCGATGGTACCGGCGCGGTGGGCCACTTCCTCAGTGACATGTGAGCCTCCCGCATGGAAACTGCTGCTGATGCCAGCGAGTGATCTGGCGCCGCGCGACCAGCCGTCGCGCTGTCGGAGTTACGTGCGCCAGCGCACTCGGCTGCGACGAGGTATCCCCAGGCGCGACGGGCTACGATGGCGGGCGCCGCGACCCTATCGCGCCTGCCACTGAGCACCGACCAGCAACTGGGGACCGCGTTGGTCATCGTCGTGATGCCGGCGTACAACGCCGCGAAGACCCTCGAGCGCACCTACCACGACATCCCGCGCGACGTGGTCGACCGGATCATCCTGGTCGACGACGTGTCGCGCGACGAGACCGTGGAGATCGCGCAGCGCCTGGGCCTGGACGTGGTGGTCCACCCCCAGAACCGCGGGTACGGTGGCAACCAGAAGACCTGCTACCAGGAGGCGCTGGCGGCCGGCGCCGACGTGGTGGTGATGGTCCACCCCGACTACCAGTACGACCCCACCCGCATCCCGGCGGTGATCGCGCCGATCCTGGAGGGGCGGGCGGACATGGTGCTGGGCTCGCGCTTCCTGGGCGACCCGCTGGCGGGGGGCATGCCGCCCTGGAAGTGGCTTGCCAACCACTTCCTGACCGACATGGAGAACCTGGCGTTCGGGCTGCACCTCTCCGAGTACCACACGGGGTTCCGGGCGTACTCGGCGCGCCTGCTGCGGGCGGTGGCGTGGGAGCGCAACAGCGACGACTTCGTCTTCGACCAGGAGTTCGTGGCGCAGGTGGTGGCGGCGGGGTTCCGGATCACCGAGGTCGCGGTGCCCACGCGCTACTTCCGCGAGGCATCCTCGGTGGGGTTCCGCCGCTCGGTTCGGTACGGGTTCGGGACGCTGGGCGTGGTGGCGCGGTTCGTGCTGCACCGTCGAGGCCTGCGGCGGGACGCGCGGCTGGTGCCGCGGGCGGCGGAAGCGGAGCGGGCGGCGGGGGCCGACCGCCGGCCGGAGCCGGAGCGGCCCGGGTCCCCGTGAACGGCCGCCTGCGAGCCCTGGTCGGCTTCGGGGTCAGCTTGCTGATCGTCGCCTTCCTGCTCTGGGAGATCGACCTCGGGCGGGTGGCGGCGGTGCTGGGCCGGAGCCGGGTCCAGCTGCTGCCGCTGATCCTGGTGCCGTTCGCGGTGGACCTCTCGCTGCGCACGGTGCGCTGGCACGTCCTGCTGGCCCGGGAGCCGCGGCCCGGCTACCGCGGCACGTTCACCTATCTCGTGATCGGGTACCTGGCCAACAACATCCTCCCGGCGCGCCTGGGCGAGCTCGTGCGCGCGCACCTGCTGGGGACGCGCGAGGGCGTCGGCCGCAGCAGGGCGCTCGGGTCGATCGCGATGGAGCGGGCGCTCGACGTGGTGGCGGCCGCCGCGCTGGGGGCGATCGCGTGCTCCGTCTCGGGGATCCATGGCGCGATCGTGGTCACCCTGGCACTGATCGCCATCGGGGCGGGGGCGGTGGTGGCGCTGGTCGCGCTGCTGCCGCACGCGATGGTGCGCCGATGGCTCGACGCCATGGTCGCGCGCGCCCCGGCCGGGATGCCGGCCCGGATCGTAGACATCGTCAGTCGCTTCTTCCACGCCCTGCTCGACGCCGCAGCGCCCGGGCGCGTGCTGGTCGCGCTGGCGCTGTCGTTCGCCGCCTGGCTGGCGACGTCGGGGCTCTTCGCCGTCACCAGCGCGTCGCTCGGCATCTCGTTGCCGCCGGCCGGGCTCGTAGCGGTCGCCGTGGCCGCCAACCTTGGGGCGGCGCTGCCGTCCGCGCCCGCCGGGATCGGACCGTTCGAATTCGGGGTCGTCGTGATCGCGACCGCGCTCGGGCTGGACGCCCCCACGGCGTTCGCGTTCGGCATCCTGAGCCACGCCTGCACGGTGGTGCCGGTGTCGCTGCTCGGCGGCTACGAGCTGGGGCGGGTGCGCTGGGGGCTGGGCGCGCTGCGCGACGCCGGGCGGATCGACGGGCCGCTCGAGGAGGTCGAGCCGGCGTGACGGGCCCGGCCGCCGACTGGGGGGCGGACGACGACGCGTTCGCGACCCCGGGGATGCGGCTGCTCGTCGCGCTGGGCGTGCCGGTCCTGCTCGTCCTGTACACGGTCCTGATCGACGCGTGGATCGTGCCGACGGTGATCAACGGCGGCTGGTTCGACGCGGGACGGCCGGACTTCTTCCTGATGGCCGACTCGTTCCTGCACGGGCACCTCTGGCTGGACGTGAACTGGCGGCCGCCGATCAACGACATCATCGTGCTGGACGGCCGCGTCTACGTCCCGTTCGCCCCGTTCCCGGCGTTCCTGTTCGTGCCGCTGGTGGCGCTGATCGGGGTGGGGCAGGCCATCGCGTACGAGCCGCTGATCAACGGGTTCCTGGCGGGGGTGGACGTCGCGCTCGCGTGGGGGATGCTGGGCGCGTTCGGGGTGCGGCGCTGGGACGACCGGCTCTGGCTGACGGTGCTGTTCGGGTTCGGCACGGTGCTCTGGAACGTGACCGTGCGCGGCGGGGTCTGGCACACGGCGGAGATCATCGCCATGGGGCTGACGTTCTGGGCGCTGATCGAGACGCGCCGGGAACGGCCACGGCCGTGGCTGCTGGGGGTCCTGGGCGGGGCGGCGTTCCTGACCCGCTCGACGCTTCTCTTTGCGCTGCCGTACTACGCCTGGGTGGTGGCGGGGCGCCCGACCGACCTGCCCGGGCTTCGGCGGGCCCTGCGCGATGGGCTGGTCCCGGCGCTGCAGGTGGCGATCGCGTCGGTGCCCTTCGGGCTGGTCTTCTTCTGGTACAACTGGGCGCGCTTCGGATCGCCGCTCGAGACCGGCTACGAGCTGGCCTCGCTCCCGCCGTTCCTGGAGACGCTGCGGGCGCAGGGGCTCTTCTCGATCGTGCACCTGCCGATGAACCTGGACTACCTGTTCCTGAAGAGCCCGGACGAGCTGACGGCCACGCCGCCTTTCTTCGTGCCCAGCACGCTCGGGATGTCGGTGATCCTCACCAGCCCGGCGCTGCTGGTGGGCCTGTGGTCGCTCGTGCGCTCGTCCGAGGCGCGGGTGGTGGCATTCACGGGGCTGCTGGTCCTGCTGCCCACGCTGCTCTACTACGGGGGTGGCTGGGTGCAGTTCGGCTACCGCTACCTGCTCGACTCGGTCCCCTTCTGGCTGGTGCTCTGCGCGATCTGGGCGTCCCGGCGTGGGGTGGGCTGGGTCTGGCAACTCGGCATCGCCTGGAGCATGCTGGTGAACCTGGGCCTGGTCTACTGGGCGTTCAAGCTGTAGGCCGACCGGCGAGAATGGCCAGGCGATGAGATCGCCGCGCGCCGTCACGTTCGCCGCCCTGCTCGCGATCATCGCGGTCGGCCTCGTGCTGCGCGCCATTCCCGTGCTGGGCAACCCCTGGCCCGTCGGCGACGGCGGGCTCTTCTACACGATGGTGGGCGAGCTGCGGGCCAACCACCTCGCCCTGCCCGCGTTCACGTCGTACAACCACGAGGCGATCCCGTTCGCGTATCCGCCGCTGGCGCTGGAGCTGGCGGCGGTGCTCGAGTCCGTCACCGGGCTGGCTCGCTCGGACGTCTTCCGGCTGGTCCCGCTGGCCTTCAGCGTGCTGTGCATCCCCGCGGTGTACCTGATCGCGCTCGAGCTGCAGCGGGACGGGGGCCCGCGGGGGAGCGCGCGGGCGTCGGCGGGTCCGTTGGTGCAAGAGGGCCCACGGGCCCTGTTCGCGACCCTGGTATACGCGACGTTCCCGCTGGGCTGGGAGTGGCTGACGCTGGGGAGCGGCCTCACGCGATCGGTGGGGATGTTCTTCGCCCTGCTCGCGACCTGGCAGGGTCTGGTCCTGTTGCGGCGTGGAGGGCTGGGGGCCGGGATCGCCACGGCCGTGCTGGCCGGCCTCGCGGTCCTGAGCCATCCAGAGGCGGGCGTGTTCGTGCTCCTGGCACTCGGCACGCGGCTGCTCGTCGGGCGGTCCTGGCGGAACCTCCGCAACCTCGTGCTGGCGGCCGCCGGGGCCGCGCTGGTCATCGCGCCGTGGGTCCTCGCCGTCGTCCTGCGGCACGGCCTCGCGCCGTTCGAGGCTGCCGGCGGGGGTGTCGGGCGCGACCCGATCGCGAGCGTGGTGGTGTACCTCTTCGGCTTCTTCCTGGTGGGACCCCTGCCGCTGGCCGCCACGCTGGACCTGCTCGGCCAGGTGCACACGCTGCTCAACCGCCGCCCGTACCTGGTCCTCTGGCGCCTGGCGGTCTGCTTCCTGGACGTCCGGTTCGCGCTGGTCGCGGCGGTGGTGCCGCTCAGCCTGCTTGCCGCCGACGGGCTGTTCGACGTGGCGGTTCCGGCGCTTCGGGCGGTGGTGCGTTCGCGTGCACGCGCCGGCGCCTGGCTGGTGAGGGCCGTCGCGCTCGGGCTCGTCGTGGCGAGCCTGCTGACGCCGTCGGTGTTCCTGGCGCCCCACGTTGCGCTTGCCCCACAGGACCGCGCCGCGATGGCGTGGGTCCGGGCGACGCAACCGCAGGACCGGCGGTTCCTGGTCCTGGCCACCGGCACCTGGGGATCGGACGACCTGAGCGAGTGGTTCCCGGCGCTGTCGGATCGGGGGACGCTCGACACCAGCCAGGGGCTGGAGTGGGCGGCGCCGCGGGTTCGACAGGCCGAGATATCGGCTGAGGAGCAACTGCGCCAGTGCCAGCCCGCGAGCCTTCCATGCGTGGTCCGATGGCTCGCGTCCCACGGAGGCCCGGATGCGGCCGTCTACGTGCCGGCCAACGGCAGCACCTACTCTGATGGACCGGATGCCTCGGCCGCGATCCGCGCGCAGTTTCTGAAGTCTCGGGCGTTCCGTGTGATCTACGACGGGCCCGGCGCGGTGATCCTCGTGCCCGCCGCGGCGTCCTGAGAGTCAGTTGGCGGTGGACGCGTCCTCCGGACCGACCTCGAGCATTCCGAGGAAATCCGCCGGCGATCGTACAGGTTGCGACCCGCTCAAGATCAGCAGGTGCCCGTCGCCAGACACGAGGAACGCGTCCTGGGTGACAGCCAGGGCGAGGAGGTAATCGTCCCCGGGGTCTGCCGAGCGGATTGGGGGAGGGTCGTCCGGATCCTGGGCGACTGTCGCCGTGCGCGCGAGCCATGCAATCACCCGCTCCGCCTCGTCCGCGGCGATGTAGCGGCGCAGCTTCGGGTATGCGAGCGCACGCTCGAGCTCAGCGAGCAGGGCCGACGAGACCACGAGCTCGAACCTGCCGTCTTGCCATGCCAGCAGGAGGCGCGCCGGCGTGCCGGTCGGCGAGAGGAGGGCGGAGATGATGACGTTCGGGTCCAGGACTACGCGCACCGGTCAGCGCTGCGGTCGGGTCGCGTGCTGCGCTTCCACGGCGAGCGCAATCGACTCCTGCTCGGGCACCTGGTTGTGTTGCCACAGTCCCTGGAGCAGGTCCAGGCCGAACTCGCGTCGGAGTGCGTCCTCGATCACGGCACTGTCGCCACGGCCCGTGCGTGCGGCCTGCAGCCTGACCGCCCGAAGGACCCGCTCGTCGATCGTCAGGGTCGTACGGACTTTCGCCATGCCGGCATCATAGCATCAATGCATCATCATGCTGGGGGGCCGCCCTGCCGATCGCTCCGCGCTCAGCCCAGCGAGCGCACCAGCTCCCGGAGCGGCGGGTTCGAGCGGTCGCGGGGCGACAGGATGGGGTCCCGGTCGGGCCACGGCACGCCCACCTCGGGGTCGTCCCAGGCGAAGCCCAGCTCGTCGGTGCCGTCGTATTCGTTGGTGACGAAGTAGAGGAGGTCGGTGGGCTCGATCGCGTAGAAGCCGTGAGCGACGCCGGCGGGGATGGTGACCCACTCGTCGGGGCCCAACACGCGCGTCTCGACCAGCGGCGCGGCAATTTGCCCACCAGCCGCGTTCCCTGCCCCAGCCCCTGCGACCACGCCGGCGAGGAGGGGACGCACGTCCACCAGGGCGACGAAGGCACGGCCGCGCGCCACGGTCCAGCGGTCGAGCTGGCGGCGGTGATAGTGGAGGCCGCGCAGGACGCGCGCCTGGCTGGTCGACAGGTTGGCCTGCACGAACCGCTCGCCCGACCAGCTGGCCCGCCAGAGCTCTCGAAACGCGCCGCGCTCGTCGGCATGGGAGGTGAGGCTGCCCCACGCGACGCCGTCCAGCGCCCCGGATTCGCCGCCAGGTCCCGTGGTCATCCTGCCCTCCTGTCGACACGGTCCGGTCTCCGTGACGAACCGCGTATCGCTTCGGGTTGCGGCGTCAGGCACTGACGCCGAAGGGTGGAGCATCGGGGCGTCGGGAGGAGCCTACGGGTTTCCGAGGACGTCGTGCCTGCCGATCCGCCGCCATCGCACGGCAAGGACTCCGTCGATCTGGATCCACTCGAACGTCGCCCGCCCATCCGGTCCCGAGAAGCTCCATGTCATCTCGAAGACGCCAGGCGCGCCCTCGACATCCTTCACCCGGAGCGACGACGGCCACGCCGTGGCCGGGTCCGCGGCGTATCGATCACAGGCGGCGACGAACGCCGGGAGCACCTCCGCGAGGCGTCGCCGATCCCTTTCCGAGAGGCGGCGTCTGTCGGCCCGAAAGGCGGCCGTGACCTCGAACTTCACGGGGCCGCGTCATCAGCCGTGAACAGGGCGGTCAGGCCCTCCAACCCGACGACGACGGTGGTGCGCCCGGCGGCGACGTCCGCATCCGCCTCGCGCTCCATCGCCTGCCAGCGATCGGTCCAGAACCACGCCTGGTCCGCAGGCACCGCGACGACCGGAACCAGCTCGATACGACCGTCCTCGCCCTCGACCAGCTTGATCTGGGCGTTGGCCTGATCGAGGTGGAGGCGACGACGCAGGTCAGCCGGAAGAGCGACCGTGCCGCGGGACTGCACGGTCAACAGGTACGTCTTCATGC
>JAJYJR010000835.1:0-2010 GCA_021789355.1 Chloroflexota bacterium
CGAGCTGGTTCGAGAACGCCCGGCGGATCCGGACCCTCACGAACGAGCTCGAGGCGCTCTCGCTCGAGATCGCCGAGTCAGCCGAGGAGTGGGGTTGAGGACGGCCGCAAGGGTTTAATCGCAAGCTCAGGGCCAGAGGCCCCTGGCGGTCCCGCGGCACTCGACGAGCTCGAGCGGGCGCTGAACGGGCTGTCGCCCGAGCACCGCACGGTCATCGTGCTGCGCTTCTGGGCCGACCTGTCGCTCGAACAGATCGCCGAACGCACCGGCGAGCGGCCGGGCACCGTGAAGTCCCGGCTCCACTACGCCCTCGCACACCTACGGACGGCGTATGCCGCCGAGGCCCTTGCCGGGGGGACCCGACGATGAACGACGAGCAGTTCGAGCGCGACCTCCGCCGCGTGGTTGATCGCGCGATGCGCCAGCAGGCCTCGCCCGCCCTCCATGCGCGGGTGGCCGAGACGCTCGCCACGCCGCCTCCCCGCCGCCATCGCTGGCTGGCGCACGGACCGGCACTCGCAGCGGAGATCGCGACTGCGCTCGTTCTGGTCGCGGCCGCGGCGCTCGTGTTCCTGCTCCATCCCTCCGCGACCCCCCAGATCGGGGCCAGCCCCCTGCCGACCCCAACGATCCGGGTCGTCGGCCCTGGGGTCCCCGCGAGCGACGCGTGGTCGACGGATGGGCGCTTCTTCGCCCTCGACGACGTGGCCAACGGAACGCCCGGTCAGACGCTCGCCGTCCACCTCTATGCGCGCGATGGTTCGCTCCTGCGTGACATCCCGGGATCCGATCTCGCCTGGACCGGTGCTCGCACCTTCCTCGTCGGCCCCGCGTCAAGCGGCGGCCCGGTCGTCGCGAGCTCGCTCGACACGACCGAGCTCGCTCCGGCCACGAACGCCACGTTCGCCGGCCTGGCTGCGCCGGGGCACCGAGTCGCTGCGGTCGAGCTGCCGTGGACCGACCCGACGCAAGCCCGCTTCGTCGTCTGGCAGTCGGGCACGACCAGCTCCCCCCAGCAGGGCATCCCCTTGGCGTGGTCGCCAGACGGCTCGCTTCTCGCGGTGATGCACGTGACGCAACGCGGCCAGGGAACCGGCGGCGAGGACGCGGGCTGGCTACAAGTTCTGCGCGTGCCCGATCTAACCCCGGTTGCGGCCGTCCACGAGCCGCTCATCGGAGATCGAGGTGCATTCATCTTCGACGCCTCGGGACGACACCTCGCCTATCTCGGGGCGATCCTCGACGTCATCAGCGGGCACGTCACGACCCTCAACGTGGGCGGTGTCGAGACGGTCGCGTGGGACGGAACGAGACTGCTCGTGGCCGAGTCGCAGCGCGAGCGGATCGCTTGGTTCGACGCCTCGGGGTCGCCGCTGCCGGGCGATCTGCCCTACGCCGATCGCCTGAGCGTCTCCCCGTCCGGCATGATCGCCACCTTTGACTTCGGCAAGGGAACCGTGACCCTCCATGACGGAACGACGACCCGGACGCTCGACGTGTGCCAGCAGCAGGTCGACGGGATCGCCTGGGCGCCTGATGGGACGGCCTTCCTCGCGAACTGCGAGCAGGCCGATGGCATCGAGACCGTGCTTGTCGAACTCTCTGGCCCACCGGGGCTCGCAGCCACGCCGTCTGCGACGTCGACGCCTCAGCCTTCGCTGGCCCCCGCGGCCTGCCGCGCCGACCAGCTTGCCGCGAGCGCCCCGTTCCTCATGGGCGCCGCCGGGTCGATGGCGGGTGGTATCAGGATCTGGAACACGAGCGACAGTCCCTGCACCCTGGAAGGTCGACCCTCGGTGGCGATCCACGATGCAGAGGGTCATGATCTGGCCGTCCCCAACCGCCCAGCCCCGGAGCAGTCGCCCCAGCCGTTTGTCCTGCCGGCTCGCCAGGAAGGGCAGACGTCCCCCGACCAGATCGTGCCCGGCACCGGATCGGTGTTCCTGCAATGGTCGGACTGGTGCGGCACGCGACCGGCCGAGCCCCTGTTGTTCCTGCTCAGCGTCCCCG
>JAJYJR010000835.1:2020-2953 GCA_021789355.1 Chloroflexota bacterium
CCCCGGCGGTGGCACGCTCGTCTCGACGGGCACCGTCGAGCTCCCGTTCTGCAACGACCCGGCCATGTCGGGGCTGAGCGTGGGTTCGTTCGTGCAGGTGCCCGGCCCTGGCTCCGCCTCGGCACCACCCTCATCCGCTGCCGCATCGCCGCCAGGCGTGTGCCAGGCGAGCCAGCTCCGCGTGCACGGCGGGCGGATGGGCGGTGGGACCGGCACGGCGCAGGTCGACATCGCCTTCACGAACGTCGGCACCGCGCCCTGCACCCTGGCCGGTGATCCCACCTCCATCGAGCTGCTGGCCTCGGACGGCTCGGTGCTTCCGACGGTCGCCGCGGCGCCTGGGGCCACACCCGGGCCGCCCGTGACGCTCGTTCCCGGCGCGACCGATGCGGCCACGCTCGCCTTCAACTGGTCCAACTGGTGCGGCGGAGCGCCCGGTGCGATGCGGATCCGCGTCACGCTGCCGGGTCGGGCGGGGGCCGTCACCGGCGACCTGAACGGCACGCCCGGCACCTACGTGCCGCGCTGCGATCATCCCGAGACGGCCTCGGCTCTGGAACTCCTGTGGTCCTTCAGCGCGACACCCTGAAGCGGCCATCTCGCGTCCAGGGGATCACCCCGTGAAGCGCACCGCGCCACTACGGGCGCGCTGCGGCCCCGATCGGTTCAGCTGACCCTTGCCAAGCAGCACGGCACCGGCGCAGTACACCACCATCAGCACCCGCTCCGGCAGGAGGTGGACCTGCGGGTTGGTGCGCATGCACCGTCGAGCGGCTCGCGGTTGTCACCGGCGGCTGGACGACGGCGCGAAGATGGAGCCGGAGGCCGGGAGATGCGGGCAGACGGCGGGGCGCTGGGGACACGGGGACCACGAGTCGGACGCGCGCACGTGGGCATTGCGCTCGCAGCCTGCGTCGTCACCGCCCTGGCGAC
>JAJYJR010000836.1 GCA_021789355.1 Chloroflexota bacterium
CGGTCAGCTTCGTCGCGTCCCAGGTGGTGCCGCCGTCGCTCGTCCGGAACACGAACAACTGCATCACGTCAGTCGGCGAGCCGGTCACCGGAGTCAGGGTGGCGCCGACCGGGTAGACCGCCCAGGCGTGACTCGCGTCGAGGACATCCACCGCGAGCGGCGAGGGCGAGGGCAGCGTGCCGGGCCGCCAGCTCGTCCCCCCGTCGGCCGAGATGAGGAGCCTCGTCCCCTGCGTGGCCCAGAAGCCACCCGCGAAGGCGCCCACGCGATCGACCGACCCCGTCGCAGGAGCCGTCGCCGAGGGCAGCGGACCCGTGCTGGTGGCGACTGGCGACAGCGTCGCCGAGGGCAGCGTGCCGGTCGCGGCACCGACCGCGGGTGGGCTGAGGCGCACCGTGGTCGCCGAGCCGCAGGCGGCCACGAGCACCAGGGACGCGACGGCCGCGAGGATCCGGATCCGCGCGTTCACGGGCGATCCCTGTCGGTGGCCGGATCCGGGTTCACGGCGCGAGCCGCGCCACAATCTGCCAGCCGATCTGCGCGGGCCGGCCACCAGGCGGGTTCGACACCATCCGGACGAGGTACGTGGCCTCGCGCGGCACGACGCCCACGCCATCAGGCTCGGAGGCCGGGGACGGCGCGAACTCGTCGTAGGCGCCGGGCTGCACGCGGATCGCGCCCGGCGGCACGACGATCGAGAAGCCCGCGCCGTTGCGCCGCACCGGCTGCTGCGCGGACGCCATGAGCCACGAGCCGCCGCACGTGTCGAACGGCGTGTCGGCCGGTGGCGCGCTCGCAAACGACGCGCACGGCACGGGGCCTTCGCCGACCAGCCAGGCGGTCACCGGGTGCACCTGGAGCGGCAGGCCGTTCGTGACGAGTGGGTCGGCGAGCTCGGCGAGCGGGAGCGAGACCGCGCCGACCCCGAGGTACTGGAGGCCGTCCTGTCGGACGACGAGCGCGAGCACGCCGCGGACCTGGGCGTCGTCGCCGGGCACGAGTTGTGACACCGCGTAGGGCGTCGCGACGACCGGCTCGGACGTGCCCTCGAGCCCGCCGAGCGAGCACCGACCGGGCTCAGTGCACCCGCTCGCCGTGCCCGGCACGATCCGGCCGTCGACGAACACGCTGTGGCCCACGAGGTCGGGCCGGTCCTGCGCAAGCGCCACCTCGAGCTCTCCGGTCGAGCGCACCTGCGGCTGGTAGCCCGACGGGGCCGGCGAGGCGGGCGCGGCCGACGCGTCCAACCGACCGACGGCCAGCCAGCCCCGGCAGTGCGGGCAGTTCGACTGGTCGACCGCGACCATGCGCAGCAGATACGTCCCGAGGCGCGGCACGTCGTTGACGCCGTCGAAGCTGGGCGATGGCGCGAACTGCTGGTAGGCGCCCATCTGCAGCTGCACGGCGCCCGCGGGCGCGGTCATCTGGAAGCCGCTGCCCATGCCGCTCAGCCCGGTGCGGCTGACCGGCTTGGTCGCCCGCTTGGTGAGGAACTCCGGGATCTGACAGGCGAAGGGTGCCGGGACGATCGGGCCCGGCATCGGCACGGGCCCACACGAGAAGCCCTCGACCCCTACCAGCCAGCCGGTCGCGGCGATCACCTCGCCGTTCGGCGCCGTCTTGCCCAGGGCGAGTGCCTCGGGGACGTCATATGCGCGTTCTGCCGGACCGAGGGTCACGTGGCCGAGGAACTCGATCGGGCCGGAGCCCGACAGGCGCAGGGCCACGGGAGCCGCCAGGTCGGCCGCGTCGGTGGGCGGGGGCAGCGCCTGCTCCTGCGCCCGGACCGTCACCGTGCCTTCCGGATCGGCGAAGCCATCGAGCGTGCCGATCACGGTGCACTGCCCGAGCGGGACGCATTCGCGATCGAGCGGCGGCGTGCGCCGCGAGCCGTCGATCGAGACGTCCGCGATCACGTCCCGTTGGGCGAGGCCGCCGGCCTGCTGGGCGGTGATCGCCGCGCGCAGCTCTGCGGCGTCGAGAACGGCCACCGGACCGGGCGACGCCGCGGGGCCGCCACCGATGGTTCCGGTCCCCAGGAGGACGAGCGCGATCCCGGCGACGCCGAGGGCAAGGAGCACGACCACGCGGCCGCGCCGCGAACGTGGGACGGCGAGACGCAGGCGTCGGGTGTCAGGGGCTTCGATCATCGGCTGCTGGACCGTGGACGCGTTGCGCACCGGCGTGGTTCCGTGTCGCGGGCGCCCGCCTCGACACTCCCGATCACAGCGGCACGCGAAACTCCCACGGCCCCTCGCTGCGCTCCCCCGGTGGTTGAGCGGCCGGCATCTGCGGCGGGGGCCAGGGCACGAGCCGCGCGATGGAGATCACCAGCTCGCCTGCCCCGGCCGGTGGCGGGGGCACGAAGAAGCACTCGACGGCGCCACCGTTGTCCGACCCGCGCGCCCACGGATCGCACCCGACGGCGTAGACGGTGCCGCGTTCATCACGCACCGCGACGTCGGCCAGCAGGGTGGACGGTGGGCCCGCCTGGGCAGTCGGCGCCGCCGTGTGCCACTGCATGAGGCAGCGGCCCCCCGCCTCCCGGATCTCGAGCGCCAGCAGCTCGACCGTGACGCCGTGCACCGTCCGCGCCTGCCCCGCGATGATGAGCCGCCGGAAGCCGCTGCTCGCGAGGACCAGGCGCAGCTCGCCGGCGGTCCGCAGCCGCTCGATCCGCTCACGATCCTCGGGTGGGAACGCCGTGAGGCCCGCGCCGGTCAGGCCCCCGCGGCCGAGCCGGACGTCGCTCCGGAGCACGTGGTAGCCGGTGGCGCCGGACGCGTCCGACCCCGCGGCGTCGTCCGTGACACCCTGCGAGAGGACGCGGATCACCTCGTGGCGGACCTTGTCGAGGTTGACCCCGAGCGACTCCAGGACGCCCGCCGCGATCCCTTCGCCCTCGCGGACCAGGCCGAGGAGCAGGTGCTCGGTGCCGATGTAGT
>JAJYJR010000837.1 GCA_021789355.1 Chloroflexota bacterium
TTCCGATCGACCTGAGGCCTCGCCCGTGGCAGGACGCGGCTACCGGGCCGTCCAGCCTGCCGGTTGGTGGTCCGTGCGGCGCAACGGCACCCGAGCCGCGATCGGCACCGATACCGCGATCGCCCCCTGGTCGCGATCGGCACCCGAGCCGCGATCGGCACCCGAGCCGCGATCGGCACCGATACCGCGATCGCCCCCTGGTCGCGATCGGCACCCGAGCCGCGATCGGCACCGACACCGCGATCGCACGTGATGTGGACACGCAGCCGCAGGTGACCACCGTCCCGGCGTTGGGGCCGTCCCGGCGATGGCGGCCGTCCCGGCGAGGGGGCCGTCCCGGCGATGGGATGCGGACGCGGTGACCCCCGCCACCGGGACGTGGATCGCGTGTCCGGCACTGCCCGTCTGTGTCTGACGCTCCATGGTCCAGCGATGCCTGGGCGGTGAGACCCCGGTGAGTGCCCGGAGAGTGCCCGGAGAGCGCCGGGATGTTCACTTGACGTGCCATGTCGCCAGCCACTTTCGCCGCCCCGCCGCCCCGCAGCGTTCACCACGCGCTCGTCGCGCTCGCGGTCGATCTCGGCGCGTCCATCGCCGCGCGTCGTCAGGCGAGAGGCTGGTCGCGGCAGCGGCTCGCGGCCGAGGCCGGGGTGTCCCGGTCGCTGGTCTATCTGGTCGAACGGGGCGAGTCCACCTCGATCGAAGCGTACATGCGGCTCGGGTCGGCGCTCCGTCTCCGTCTGGATGCTCGCCTGGTGGACCTGCGCCAGCGGTCCGCCGGCGGGCACCGCGATGAGGATCCCGTGCACGCCGCGATGGGCGAAGTGGAGGCGCGCGTCTTCGGCGGCCTCGGGTTCGAGCTGGCGCTGGATGAGCCCTACCAGCACTTCCAGTTCGCCGGCCGAGCGGATCTCGTCGCCTGGGATCGTGGGCGCAGGGCGCTCCTTCACGTCGAGAACCGGACCCGATTCCCGAATGTCCAGGAGGCGCTGGGAGCGTTCGGGGCGAAGCGCGCCTACCTCGGCCCCGTCCTTGCCGAGCGGCTGGGCGTCGGGCGCTGGAGGAGCGAAACGCACGTGATTGCGGCGCTCTGGTCCGCCGAGGTGCTCCACATCCTCCGGTTGCGCCGGGCGACGTTCCGATCGACCTGCCCCGATCCCGCCGATGCGTTCGCTGCCTGGCTTGTTGGCCGGCCCCCGCTGTCAGGACGTGCGTCGACGCTGGTCGTGCTCGATCCCGCGGCTGCGGGCCGACAGCGCCGCTGGATCGATATGGGGGAATGCGATCGATCACGGCCCCGGTACCGGGACTACGCGATCGCCCTGGCCGCCATTCGCGCCGCCGGTCTGGCGTGAGCCAGTCTTCTTACAAGCCCCCTTATTCGCACGTCATCTGAACCGGACACGTTGCCGTGCGCGTGGAGGGACGGGCTGAAGGCCATGCGCGACGCGACAGCCATCGGTTCGCGGGCGACCGGGCAGCTGCGCTCTCGGGCGAAGCGAAAGGCATGGGGACGTGACGGTCGCCGCTGGCCCGCAGGTAGCGCCGACGAAGGTTGCGAGCACGACCCGAACTGCAGGCGACTCACCTGCGCGTCCCCGGAGAACCTGGCCCGGCGGCGCACGCTCATCGTGTTCACGTCACGTGGGATCTTGTCAGGCTGACCCTCCCGCAGGCAGGGCCTGCCGCGAACACGGTCGGGGGCGGCGAACACGGTCGACGGCGACTCTGGCCGGCAGCGCGAACACGGCCGACGGCGGCGACACGGCTGGCGGCGACACGGCTGGCGGCGACACGGCTGGCGGCAACTACGGCCGGCGGCGGCGACTCTTGACCGATGACCGTGAGCCCCCAGACCCCAGCCCCCAGACCCCTGATCGCGGAATGCTAGGCTCAGGAGGTGGATCCACCCAACCTGGACGCGCGGATGCGGCGACTGGCCCATGGCACCCGTGCCGGAGGAGATCCGGCCAGGGCGATCTCCGCCATGGGCGACCCGGCACGCAGGGATCGCCGCGTGATGGATTCCGCGGTGGGTGACCCGACCAGGCAGATCCCGCCATGACGGTGCGTCCAGGGGCGACCCGGCCATGAGCCACCCCGGCGGCACGAACCCCTCGGTGGGCAACGACCTGGTCTCGTGGGGACGCGCAGCCCGCCTTCAGACCCGCGGCCGGCGCACCGGTCGCCCACGGTCGGCCGTCGTGGGGTACGTGGACACGCCGGACGGCTCGTTGCTGGTCGCGGCGGGAAGCCCCCAGACGCACTGGGCGTTGAACCTGCTGGCGGACCCACGGTGCCGGGTCGACATCGGCTCGCGCTCATTCGAGGCCGTCGCCGAGCTGCTCGGCGACGAGGAGCACGCGCGGGCGGTGCGGGAGCTGATCCTGCGGTACGGCACGCCATCCGAAGGGCTCGGCCACGGGCCATCGTTCCGGCTGCGGCCTGCGGGGTGAGGGTGCTCGGGTGCACGGGCCCGCCCGCCGGCAATCCCCGCCACCTGCAACCCCCGCCGCCGTTACCCGCGCCACCAACGGCAGGAGCGGACACATGCGCGGCTCCCCGCCCGCCGGCAATCAGGCGCCCGGGCGGCCAGGAGCGCACACATGCGCGGGCCCGCCCGCCGCAACCCGCGCCGTTGGCAATCAGGCGCCCGGGCGGCCAGGAGCGCACACATGCGCCGAAATGGTTCCATCGGCGGCCCACGCCGCTAGACTGCGCGCATCACGGGCGGGGAGGTCGCGTTGCAGGACGAGGAGACGGTCGCCGGGCTCCCGGCGGAGCCGTGGGCTGCGCCCGACGACGGGTCGGCGCACGCCGCGAGGGTCGACGCGCACGCTGCGGGAGGCGACGCGACCGACGACGGGTGGACTCACGCCGGGGGCGTCGAGGCGCACGCCGCGGGGGTCGAGGCACACGCCGTGGGAGGCGACGCGCACGCCG
>JAJYJR010000838.1 GCA_021789355.1 Chloroflexota bacterium
CGACACTGAGTCCGACGCGGCGCCCACCGGCGCCGCGTCTCGTTTCACGGGCGGTTAGCTCAGCTGGTCAGAGCGCCTCGCTTACACCGAGGATGTCAGGGGTTCGAGTCCTCTACCGCCCACCACGTTCTTAGCACGATGCCTGTCGCGGGCGCCCTGCCAGCACTGGCTTCCACTTGATCGTTCACGGGCGTGTCCGTCCGCCACGCCGGGGGATCCAAGCGATGCGCGCATCGGACGCAGGTCCGGCCGGGCCCGGGATCGTGCCGCGAGATCCGCGCCTGTCGCGGGCGCGCCGGAGGCGCGTGCTCGCCGTGGTCCTGACACTGGCCGCGCTGGTCGGAGCCTGCGCCTTGCCGCCGAACCCTGCGGCCCCGGGCGGCACGACGGCCCCAGCTCCTGCCTCACGCGCGCCGGCCATCGCGTCGTCCGTGCCCGCTCCGACGGCGATCGAACCGGCCGCGGGTGCCAGCGGTGTTCCCGCCTTCACGCATGTCTACCTGATCGTCATGGAGAACCACGGCCTCTCCTCGGTCCTGGGCAACGCGGCGGCGCCCTACCTCAACTCGCTCATCGCGCGGTACGGCCTGGCCACCGACTACCGGGCCGTGGCGCACCCCTCGGAACCGAACTACCTCGCGCTGTTCAGCGGCTCGACCCAGGGCGTTACGGACGACGGCGTGCACGACATCTCCGCCAGGACAATCGCGGATCAGCTCGACGCCGCCGGGCGTTCGTGGCGCGTCTTCGCCCAGAACGTGCCCCCGGACTGCTTCCAGGGCTACTCGGCAAGTGGCGGACCGGATGGTCCGGGCACCTACGCCCGGAAGCATGAGCCCGCGATCAGCTTCACGGGCATCAGCGGCAACGCCGCACGATGCGCGAACATCACCGACTTCGCCCGCTTCGACCCGGCGGCGGCCGACTACGAGCTGATCATCCCGAACATGTGCAACGACATGCACGACTGCGGCGTGGCCCAGGGCGACCAGTTCCTGTCCGGGTTCGTGCCCCGGATCCTGGAAAGCGCGGCCTGGCGGCAGGGTGGCGTGCTGTTCATCACGTGGGACGAGGGGAGCGGGTCGGAGCCTGTCGCGACGCTCGTGATCGCCCCCGACGTGCGGGCCGGGTTCCGCTCGAGCGCGCCTCACGACCACTACTCGCTGCTGCGGACCATCGAGGATGCGTGGGGCCTGCCGTGCCTGGCCAACGCCTGCCACGCGAACGCCATGGCCGAGTTCTTCGGGTCGGCCACCACCCCGTAGCCCGACCGTGCCAGGGCAATGGAGGGCGCAGGGCGTGGCCGTCCGGGTCCAGCGCGCCCGCGGGCGGCGGTCGGCTAGACTTGATCCCACCAGGGGATGGGCGCCGCCCGAGCCCCGTGGATGGAGGACCTTGCGTGGACCCCATCACGATCATCGTGCTCGTCATCCTCGTCGTGATCGTCGGCGGGGGTGTGCTCCTCTACAACAACCTCGTCCAGGGCCGCATCCGGGTCGACGAGGCGTTTGCGCAGATCGACGTGCAGCTGAAGCGCCGCCACGACCTGATCCCGAACCTCGTCAACGCCGTGAAGGGCTACATGGGGTTCGAGCAGAAGGTCCTGGAGAACGTCACCAACGCGCGCGCGAACGCCGTCGCCGCGGGAGCGAAGGGTCCGGCCGCGCAGTCCGCGGCCGAGAATCAGCTCACGCAGTCCCTGCGCTCGCTGTTCGCCGTGGTCGAGAACTACCCCGACCTGAAGGCGAACCAGAACGTGCTCGCGCTGCAGGAACAGTTGACCACCACCGAGAACCAGATCGCGTTCTCACGCCAGAACTACAACGCCTCGGTCATGCAGTACAACACCTCGATCGCGACGTTCCCCAGCGCGCTGCTCGCCGGTCCGTTCGGCTTCACCCGCCGCGAGTTCTTCGAGGCCGAACCAGAGGCGCAGCAGGTCCCGCAGGTCGACCTGACGCTGAGCTGAGGAACCGGTCGGTGGAGGACAGCCTCCGGGCCCCCGGTCCGGGGTCGGCGGGCGCGTCATCGCGGCGCGAGCGAGGACACAGGCCGTGATTCCGCGCACCACCTTCTACAGCGAGGAAGCCGCCAACCGGCGGTACTCGCTGCTGCTCGCGTTCGTGGTCCTGCTCGTGCTCGCCGGGCTCGGGTTCGCGATCGGCTACGGCGTGAGCGGAAACCTCGACACGGCGTACGTCGTGGTGCTCGGGGCGGTCTTCTTCTCGCTGCTGCTGACCGCGGGCTCGTACTTCGGCGGCGATTCGCTCGTGCTGGGCGCCTCCCACGCGCGGGAGGTCACCCCCCAGCAGGCGCCGCAGCTCTTCAACGTGGTCCAGGAGATGGCCGTCGCGGCGAACGTCCCGATGCCGCGGGTCTACATCATCGACGACACCGCGCCCAACGCCTTCGCGACGGGACGCGACCCGAAGCACGCATCGATCGCGATCACGACCGGGCTCCTGCAGAAGCTCGACCGGGAGGAGCTGCAGGGCGTGATCGGCCACGAGATGTCGCACGTCCGGAACTACGACATCCGGTTCACGCTGCTGGTGGCGGTCCTGGTCGGCAGCATCGCCCTGCTTGCCGACTTCTTCCTGCGGTTCACCTTCTTCGGCGGAGGCCCTCGGCGCGGCAGCGATCGCGAGGGTGGTGGTGGAGGCGGCATCCAGATCGTGCTCTTCGTGGTGGCGATCGTGCTGGCCATCCTGGCGCCGATCTTCGCGCGGCTGGTGCAGCTGGCGGTGAGCCGGCAGCGGGAGTACCTGGCCGACGCCTCGAGCGTGGAGCTCACCCGCAACCCGGCCGGTCTCGAGCGCGCGCTCGCGAAGATCGCGTCGGACAAGGAGGTGCTCGAGGTGGCCAACCGGGCCACGCAGCACCTCTACATCGTGAACCCGATCAAGAAGTTCGAATCGCGGGCGCAGGGGCTTTTCT
>JAJYJR010000073.1 GCA_021789355.1 Chloroflexota bacterium
CCAAAACGATCAACGCTAGGGCTGAACACACCCCACGACCCCCAAAACGCCATACACCCATAAACCCGAAACCCGAACCGGCCCCAAAGACCAGACCACCCCGCCAAGCGCTTATTTTGGGCCTAACCGCAGCGACGACTAGCGAACCCGGACGACGAGCGGCAAAGAGGATCCCTTATAAACCCGCAGGTCAGGGCGCTGGGCGACGACCACCGGCGACGACTGACGATCAAGGACAGGCGGACTCGGACTTTTTAGCAGTGAGTCCGATTCGGCCGCTCTCGCACCTCTCCTTGGGCTGACACTTTAGCCTTTGCTGCGGCGCCCAATGCTGCGCACGGCGGCTACGGCCCACGCCCAAACCGCGGGCCGCCGCATCCGGCTGAGCCCGAACAGGTGCCCCCTTCTCCGGGTACTACTTCGGGCAACACCGCCGACCCGGGCCTCGGGGCCGGGGTGACGACCTTTCACCGCGCGGCGAAGACGACGGAAACGATCCAGTATTCGAGCAGCAGCAGGTAGTGGCCGAGCTGCCGCTCCCTTGACCCTGCCGGCCGCTCAGCGCCAGATCGCCCCGATGCGGTCGACGTCCGCGGGAATCGGCTCGCCCCGCCCCGACGCTATCCGGCCGGCGGACCAGGCGACGATGGCGGCGTCGAGGATGTCTGCGACGGCGGCCTCGCCGGCCCCCCCGAGGTCGTCGGGGAGGGCGATGCCGTGCTCCGCGAGTATGCGGCGCCGCACGGCGACGCCGCTCCACGATGTCTTCGGCCATCGCAGGGGGGCCCCGCCGTTGGCGCGGGTGAAGGACACCTCGGGGTGGACCTCATGGAGCCGCGGGTCCCGGGCCGCCACCGGCTGCACCTGGAGGATCATCGTCTTCAGGCCGTAGGCCTGGGCCGAGATGCCGTCCCAGCCGCGCGTGCGGGCGAGGTCGTTTGCCGCCCTGTGCGACGGGGCCGCCAGCAGGTCGGCGGGCGGGGTGAGGAAGACCGACTGCCAGCGCGGCCCCACGTATTTGCGGGCTTGCATGTCCGCGGGGCGGCGCCGGCCGGCTTCAGGGAGACCGATGGGCATGTCGACGCCGATGACACGCGCACCGGCCGCGTCTTTGACCGCTGCGTCGATCGTGGGGCACAGCAACGCCCGCTCGAATCGTCCTTTGTCGAGGACGACCACGACCCAGCGGCCCTTCCACACATCGGCCCCGGCGACGAGCACCCCTGCGACGATAGAACCTCCGGCGCGCCACCCCCACCGTGCGCTCCGCGCTTCGCCCGGTCGCCGCCGGCGAACGCCCCCCGGCCTGAGATAATCCTGGCGTGATCGAAGCGGTCATCTTCGACCTCGACGGTGTGCTGATGGACTCCGAGCAGCTCTGGGATCAGGCGCGGCGTGAGGTGGCCGAGCAGCACGGTGGCAGGTGGCGGGAAGGCGCGACCGAGGCCATGCAGGGCATGAGCTCTCCCGAATGGTCGCAATACCTGCACGACACGGTCGGCGTGGAACTCGACACCGAACAGATCGTGGCGTCGGTTGTCGACGAGCTACTCGAGCGCTACAGCCGGTCCCTGCCGCTCATGCCCGGAGCGGTCGAGGTCGTCGAACGGCTCGGCCAGAGCTGGCCGCTGGGGCTCGCCTCGTCGTCGAACCGGGGCGTCATCGACGCCGTGCTCGAGGACGTGGGTCTCGCGCCGATGTTCGCAGCGACGGTCTCCTCGGAGGAAGTGGAGCGGGGCAAGCCCGCTCCCGACGTCTACCTCGAGGCCGCCGCACGCCTGGGCGTGGCAGCGTCACACTGCTGCGCCGTCGAGGACTCCGCCAACGGGATCCGCTCGGCTGCGGCCGCGGCGATGTTCGTCGCCGCCATCCCGAACCGGCGATACCCTCCCAGTCCCGACGCGCTGGGCCTCGCCGGGCTCGTGGTCACGAACCTCGGGGACCTGACCGCAGGGGCGATCCGTGCCGGCTGGGCCGAGTGGTCGGGGGCGGTCGCCGGCTGAGCGGGAGGCACTCGGGTGGGGTCTGCCGGCCGACCCGGGTGTGCGGGTCTCGCCGCCGGCGCTGGTGCCCGACAGGGCGTCCGGGCCGCACCTACGGCGTCTCGGCGGCCTTCTTGATCGCGGCGAGGGTGGCCGGGATACCTGATTGGGCCGCCTCGCTGCGGTTGTCGATCTGCGCCTGCGCGTCGTCGCCGTAGCGCTCCTTGAACATCGCGACGCCATCGGGGAGGAACTGCCACGACTCGGTCACCTCCGTTCCTCCCTCGACCGGGACGAACACGTAGCCCCAGCGCACGAACTTTCCGCCCACGGTGAAGGCGAACTCGCGGCCCCGCTCGGCGGCCACCACCTGGGAGCGCGTCTCCCAGGTCCGCTCGGGCAGCTCGTTGCGCCCCGTGAACCACGCGCCGGCCTCGGGTCCGGAGCCCTCGTCCCACCAGCAGGCCTTGCAGACGGGACTCCACTCTCCCATTCGGGTGACGTCGGAGACCATGTCGTAGAGGTCTTCGGGAGAGCGGGCGATGACGATCGACTCGGCGTGATGGAGCTTGGTCACGTCACCAGTCTGGCCAATGGGCGGGCCCGGGGCCCGTCGGGCGGTCCCGAGGCGCTCCTTGCAGGGGTCCCGTGGACACCCGTGGCCGCGGATCCTCGGGGCTGCCGGCTGCCCAGCATCTGCACCGGGTCAGCAGATCCAGGCCACGACGGCCCAGATGGCGGCGACGCCCACGATGGACCACAAGATGTCCGCGGGGACTCCGCGACCCGTGCAACGGCCCCGGCGCGCGCCGGAATCTGTGCATGGACAGGCACCCTTCGCGGTCGCCTCCGCGCGGCGAGGCGCCAGGGTTGAGGCGTGCCTGCACCCCCGAGCAGGCACCACCTGCTGGCGACTTGGCGAAACGATTGCCCCGCCGGGCGCGCACTCTTGCGGTGATTCTGCGCCTATCGTCGCGGCCAGTTGTTGACCGAGCAGCCGCCGGCGAAGGGCGATGGCATCGCAGGAGATGCGGACGCATGGAATCATTCCCCGATGTCGAGAAATTCGATGTTCAGGTCACCCGTGAGCCCACCGGCACCCGGGTCAGCCTTGTGGGTGAGCTGGACCTGACGGCGGTCGACACGCTCGCGGAGGGCATCGAGGATCTGATCGACTCGGGACCGATCGGCACCGATGTGATCCTCGACCTCAGCGGGCTTGCGTTCAGCGACCTGCTCGGCGTTCGGGCTGTGCGCGACGCGTGCCGGCGGCTCCAGAGCCGTGGCGCCAGGGTCAGGGTCCGGGGGATCCGGCCCGTCGTCCGCCGCGTCCTCGACCGGGCCGGTATCGACCTACCGTCGATCGCGGAAGTGAAACCCCTGGCGATCACCGAGATCGACGGGCGTCCACGAGGACAGCGGTCACAAGCCAACGCCCCTGGCTCCGTCTGACCAGCAGGTCACGGACAGCGGCGAGATGGATGTCGCCGCCATAGCCGACGAGTTGTACGGCGCCGACCCCGCCGAGTTCACCTCCCTCCGGGACGCGTATGTGACGGAGGCCCGCCGGGAGGGCGACCGGGAGGGCGCGCAGGCCATCAAGGCGTTGAAGCGGCCGTCGCCGGCGGCCTGGGCCGTCAACCTGCTTGTCCGGGAACGGCGCGAGGATCTCAGCCGGGCCCTCGAACTGGGCCGGGAGCTGCGCGACGCGCAGGCCCGCCTGTCGGGCGAGGACATGAGGCGTCTGTCCCGCCGGCGGCAGCAGGTCGTCGTCGAGCTCGCCCGGGAGGCGAGCGGCCTTGCTGCCGACCGGGGCCGCAGGCTCGGCGGCAACGTGGCGCGCCAGGTCGAAGCCACCCTCAACGCGGCGCTGGTAGATCTCGACGCGGCGGCCACAGTCGCGAGCGGAAGGCTCGTGCGGCCCCTCGAGCACACGGGCATGGGACCGGTCGACGTCTCGGACGCGGCCGCCGTACCCACCGGGGCGCCGGCTCCGGGGCCACTGCCCGCGCCCCGGCCCGCAGGCTCACACGCGGAGAAAGACGCAGCGCGCGACCGCCGGCGCCGGGCGAGCGGACAGGCCCGGACGGCACTGGCCGACGCCGAGGAGGAGCTCGAGCGCGCACAAGCGGCAGCCTTGGAGGCGGACTCGGCGCTTCACACAGCAGAGCTCCGGCTGGCCGGCGCCGGTGAGAACGTTCACCGGCTGGAGGAGGAGCTTGCCTCGGCGCGGCGGGAAGCCGATGCCGCCCACGCAGCGGCCGGTGACGCCGCGCGGTTCCGCGACCGCGCCCGGGCGACCCTCGAAGACGCCCGCCGCCGGGCGAAGGAAGCGAGAGAAGCTCTGGTGGCGCTCGAGAAGCCGTGACCCGGCCGTGGTCCCGGAACCGTACGCCGCGCTGCGTCGGCCCTGACCGCAGGGCACACTTGAGGACCGAGGAGAGTCGGAGGAGAGAGGGCCTGTGCTTCGTCGACGTCCGCCGGCGGTCCCAGTCGGCACCTACACGTCATGGTCGTGGCCGCGTGCCCCGGCGGGATACGCCGAGATGCGATGGGAGCTCGAGCCGCGTACCGACCCGTCGCCGGCGGGCTACTTCTGGGCCCATCAGGTGAACCTGGTTGGCGGCGAAGCCGCCTACTTCGGGCTGCAGACCCGCGGGGCCCAACCCGAGGGCAAGATCGCAATCTTTTCCGTATGGGGCGCCATCGACGCCGAAGGCCCGGAGCACGCCGGGCGCTTCGGGGGGGAAGGCACCGGGATGACCGTGCGCATCCGCTACGCGTGGGCGCCGGGCCGGCGCGAGAGGCTGACCCTCCGCACCGCCGGCCGCGGCTGGTGGCGCGCCGAGATCGGCGAGCTGTTGGTCGGGCGGATCCTGGTCGACGCCCGATGGGGTGCCCTGGCGCCGACGTCGGTCATGTGGACCGAACGCTACGCCCCGCCCCTGCGGGGCTGCGCCGACATGGGGCACGCCGTGGCGTGGTTCGGCACGCCCGTCGCCGACGGCGGGGTGAGGCCGCGCTGGCACCGCAACCACCTGGCCTCCAACACCGGATGCCCCGGCTCCTCCGTGCAAGACGCCGACGGGGGCGTCCTGCATGTGATGGGCGCCAACCGCTGAAGTCTTTCGGGCCGCGTGACCGTCCGCCCCGTCCGTGGCGTACCTTCGCCGGCCGTCAGCTGTGTCGCGCCCGCATCCCCGTTCGCCGCCACATGGCGACCTCAGACACCACGGCGACCAACGTGGACACGGCGGCCACCGACGGCCATGCCCCGATCTTCTTCGCCAGCGGGTGCGATCCGCCCATCGCCCCCGCGTACAGCCCGAGGAGGCCGACGCCCGCCACCGGGCCGAGTGACTTCCACCAGCGACGACCGGACCAGGCCCCGGCCAGAGCGAAGATGGCCCCGCCGACTTCTCGCCGGCCTGTGGCCCTCGCCACGGTGAAACCGGCTACGAGGCCGCTGACCGCGGCAACGGAGGGGCGAGCCAGGAGTGACACAGACATCGCATCACCCTACCTTCGATAGGCGAGGACGGCCCGTTAGCCGAGATCGTTCAGTAATTCGGCGCTGAGACCTGCGCAAAGACGCGGAAACGCCCTTCTGGCAGGGGGGAATGTGGGTGTTCGAAGCTCACATCCTCCCAACAGAAGGGCACTTCCGAGATGAAGCGTACTCGTCATCGTCCCGCGCTCGAAGTGACCACCGGGGCCAAGGGCGTCGTCGCCCACGCGGCGGTGAGCGGGATCCCTCCGCCCGAAGAGGGAGTGCTTCGCCTACCGGCGCGCCGTCACGTCGCTGCCACGGCCGGCAAGGTGCGCGTCTTTTGCTCGGCCTGGCGGAGCTTGCGCACCATCGACTGCAGGAGCTTCCAGCCGATCTCGCCGTTGCCCTGGACGAGCGGCCGGAAGTCCCAGTAGGTGATTCCCGAGCAGACCAGGTCGCTCACCGCGACGACCGTCGCGGACCGGGGACCCTCGTCGATCAGCGCGATCTCCCCGAAGTAGTCGCGCGGCCCGAGCGTCGTGCGCTGGACGCCGCCGACGAGGACCGCCGCCTCGCCGGCATCGATCAGGAAGAACGCGGCGCCTCCGGTGCCTTCGCGGATCACGGTCTCGCCGGCCGTGAACCGGCGCTGCTTGAACAGGCGCGCTATCTGGGTGCGCTCCTCGTCGTCGAGCTCCGCGAAGAGCGGGACGGGCTTCAGGGCGTCGGCACGGTCCGCGGCGCTATCAGCATCGCCGTCCACGCCGGCGTCGCCGTCCACACCGGCGTCGCCGTGCACGCCGGCGTCGCCGTGCACGCCGACGCCCTCGTCCGCCGCCCCGACGCCGGTGCTTCGCGCCGGAGCAGGAACGCGCCCGGAGGTCGTCGTGACCGCCCGGCACTGCAGCAGGTAGAGCGTCCCTCCCGCGAACGCCCACTCGACGTCGCGCCCCGGACCGTAGATCTCCTCGCACCTGACGGCGAGGTTGCCGAGCGCGCCGATTTGGCCGTCATCGAGGCAGATCTGTTCGGAGCGGTCTCGCCCAACGGGTTCCTCGACCGTCCCGCCCCCGGGCGTCGCGCGCACGGCGACCTGCTTGCGGCCCGCCGTGCGCTCGAGCACCCGCCCTGAGCGGTCGACGCGGAAGTGGTCCGGGATCACCAGCCCCGCGACCACCGCTTCGCCCAGCCCCCAGGCGGCCTCCACGACGCGCTCGTCCGCGCCGGTCACCGGATTCTGGGTGAACATCACGCCCGCCGACTCCGGGTTGAGGAGCGACTGGACGACCACGCCGATGCTCGGACGGGCGAAGAGGCCGACACGCAGGCGGTAGGAGATGGCCGAATCGGAGTTGGCCGACCACCAGATCTCCTTCAACGCCGGGACCAGCAGGTCCACGGACGGGACGTTGAGCACGGTGCGGTGCTGGCCGGCGAAGCTCGCGTCGGCCCCGTCCTCGTCGGCGGCGGACGAGCGGACGGCGAGCGGGGTTTCCAGCGCACCCGCTGCCGCGACCACCGCGTCGATGACCGCGTGCTCCCCGGTGGCGACCGCCTCGACGACCGCCCCGGAGAGCGCGACACCGGGGGGAACCGGGAGCCCCGCCCGCAGCGCGTCGCCGAGCCCGACGGCCTTCGAGCCGAACAGCGCCGTGTCGCGTGCGTCGACGAGCGAGACGATTCCCTCGGCGGCCCTCTTCTCGGGCACCTCCGCGGTGTGCCCGGTCACCCGAGCAGCGCCACTTCGCCCGAGGTGCCGTCGACGCGCACGCGCATGCCGTCGGCGATGCGCTCGGTGGCGTCCCGTGTACCGACGACGCCCGGGATCCCGTACTCGCGCGCCACGATCGCCGAGTGCGACAGCAGTCCGCCGTGGTCGGTGACGATCGCGCCGAGGAGCGGCAGAAGGATGTTGAACGCTTCGGACGTCGCCTGTGTCACCAGCACGTCGCCCTGCAGGATGCGGTCGAACTCTGCGGGACCTGAGATCAGGCGCGCCGGTCCCTCGTAGACACCCTGGCTCGCCGCGAGGCCGCGGAGGAGGTCGCCCTCGTGCTGCACCTCCCCGGCGCCGAAGACCGACCCCATCGCGAAGGCGACCGCCTGCATGAGGCGGACCACCATCGGCGGGAGGCCCGACAGGTCGGGGGGAGGAGGCGGCGGCGGCCCGAGCAGCGGTGGAGCATCCTTCGCGCTGTGCGTCGCCCGGTACTGCGCCCGACCCGCCAGCTCGTCGGCGGACGGACCCTCGGACTTGCCCACCAGCGAGCACATCTCGTCGAGGCCGGCGTCGACGACGTGCTCGACGTCGTGGACGAGCCAGCGCTCGGCGAGCCGCCGGCCGGCCTCCAGAGCCGCGCGCCGCATGAGGCCGGACGCCCAGATGTCGCTGTAGACGCCGCGCTCGTCGCGAAGCCGGTAAGTCAGCCGGGACTCGGCGAGCAACTCGTCGAACTCGGCCCGGTTCTGCTCGGGGACGCTGTCACGGACATCCGCGATCCGGTCGTCGAGCCCCTCGTCACCGGCGCGCCCGGCGACCGCGGCCCGAATCGCGCGGAGCAGCGCGTCGGGAAGCTCGAGCGCAGACGGCTCGCAGATGTCGAAGCCGTCGAGCAAGCGGAAGCCGATCAGGTCGAGGTATGCGGAGGCGGCCTCCCCCGGCTCTCCCCCCAGCGCGCGGAGCGCCGCGAGCACGTCGGCCGGCTCGCCGTCTGACTCGAGCAGGTCGCGGGCGGAGCGGTTCTCGCGCAGTGCCCTCATCAGCCGCTGCTGCTCGTCGGAGCCTCCCGCCGAGACCGGTGCCGAACCGCGGGTCAGGCTGAGCAGCTCTGCCGGCGGCCGCCCCGTCCACTCCGACACGTGGAGCAGGAAGTTGCCGGTCGGCACGAGCGCGGAGGCGGTGAAGCGCATGTGCTGGCTGATCATCGCGGAGTGGTGGTCCCGGCAGCGGATCAGGTACGCGATCAGCTCGTCGTCGCTGAGCGCCTCGGGATCCACAGCCTGGATCGACCGGTGCTGGGCGATCGAGGCCGGCTTGCGGCTCTCCTCCCACTCGGACAGTTGCTCGCGCCACAACTTCTCGCGGAGCACCTTCTCCGCCCGGGCGAAACGCTCGGAGATCTCCGCGTCGGGCACCGGGCTCATCTGGTTGTACGCGAACCCGTTGACGTAGGAGGTCTTCAGGCCGTCGATGAGCATCCCGTAGAACCGGGCGAAGTCAGCGGTGCCGGCGTTGAAAGCCGCAGGGTGTGTCTCCGCCCAGTAACGGGTCACCGGGCGGGGGAAGTGCACCGGGTCCAGCGCCCAGCTGCCCGGCCCCGGCGGGTCGAACCGCAGTTCGGCAGCGGCACTCACGTCAGTTGTCACAAGGCCCCCCCTCGCTGGGCGGCGCGCAGAGCACCGCTTCGCAGGACGATTATCCACGGATTGCTCCTCGGCCGCAAGGGGCAATCTCCCTACCGTCCTCGCAGCCCGCGGGGCGCGAGGCGGATTGGGGGCGGCGTGGCAACGACTGCAGTCAGGCGTCAGGCAGCGCTAGCAACCAGCGGTCGCCAGGGCCGAGACCTGCGGCGGGCGCGACCCGCTGGTCCGGCGTTGCCGACGAGGGTGTCTGCGTCAAGTGTGTGGGGTCGCGGGGCTATCCCCGCGCGACCGCCTCCTCCCGGGGCGATACTTCATGCGCTGCTCATTTGCCGGCGTACGCGGACGGGAAGCGCGGTGGGCGTCTCTCCTGCAGCGCCGTGGCGCCTTCGACGACGTCGGGCCCCATGAAGCACAGCATCTCGTAGGCGGCGGACTGGTCGAAGATGGGTCCGGCCATCTTGAGCCAGTTGTTGAGCGAGCGCTTCGTCAAGCGGATCGCGAGCTGCGAGCCGGTGGCCAGGCTGTCGGCCACGCGAAGCGCCTCGTCGAGCACCTGCTCGCGCGGTACGGCCTTGCTCACCATGCCCAGCCGCTCGGCCTCCTCCCCGGTGATCATCTCGCCAGTGAGCAGGTAGTAGCGGGCCTTGGCCATTCCGCACAGCAACGGCCACAGGATGGCGGCGTGGTCGCCCGCCGCCACACCGAGCTTGACGTGGCCGTCGCCGAGTTTGGCGTCGAGCGCGCAGATGGAGACGTCGGCGAGGAGCGCCACGACGGCCCCGGCGCCGACCGCGACGCCGTTGATGGCGGAGATCACCGGCTTCTCGCAGTTGATGATGTTGTAGACCATGTCGCTCATCTCGTGCAGCATGTGTGCGACGCGGTCGTGGTCGCCGGCCAGGCGTTGCACCATCCCGAGGTCTCCACCGGCAGAGAACGCCTTGCCCGCGCCGGTTATGACGGCGACCCGTGTCTCCGGGTCGGCGGCGACGTCGGTCCACACGCGGGCCAGCTCCCCGTGCAGCTGCTCGTCGGTGGCGTTGTACTTCGCGGGGTTGTCGATGGTGATCAGCAGAACGCCGTTGTCTCGGCGGTCGAAGCGCAACTGCTCGTACTCGCTGTACTTCATGGGGTAGCTCCTCGCTCGGGTAAAGGCTTCGACGCCGGTAAGCGCCGTTGCGCTGGGCGGTTTCTCAATCTCAGGGGTGCCGTCGCACAGGGCCGTAACACGATGGCGCCGGCGACGGAGGCGGGGACGGCGGCAACGTCGACCCGCGCGGTGCTCGTCACGGCGCCATCTGGTCGCGCAGCACGAATTTCTGGATCTTGCCGCTGGGGGTCCGTGGCAGCTCGTCGAATGTCTCGACCCGCTCGGGCCAGTAGGGCTTGGCCACGCCTTTCTCGGTGAAGAACCGTTGGAGGTCGGCGAGTGTGAACGATTTGCCGGGGCGCAGTACCACGCAGGCGCAGGCTCGCTCTTGAAGCCGTGGGTCCGGATACCCGATGACGGCGACCGCGGTGATGTCGGGATGTTCGTGGAGGACGTCCTCGACGTAGGCGACCGGGATGTTTTCGCCCCCGCGGATGATCACATCCTTGGTTCGCCCGGCGATGGTGAGGTACCCGTCCTCGTCGATGACGCCGAGGTCACCGGTGTCGAACCAGTCCCCGTGGAACAGCTTGCGTGTCATCTCCAGCCGTTCGGCGTAGCCCACGAACAGGAACGGGCCGCGGACCTGCACCCCGCCCGTCGTACCGGGCGGCACCTCGGCTCCGCCGTCGTCGACGATTCGGACCTCCATCCCGGGCCACGGGTAGCCGTCGGTGTCGATCAGCTTCTCGTCCGGGTCCCCCGGGATGCCGAGGGTCACCAGGGAGTCCTCGGTCTGCCCCCAACCGCCGAGCACGACGAGACCGGGGAGCTTGGCGCGCGCCTCTCGGACGATGGCGCGGGGGATTGGTGCGCCCATGCAGCAGAAACGCTGCAAGCTGGACATGTCGTGCTCGGCCAGGTTCGGAGCGTTGACCAGGTCATGCAGGAACGGGGTGGCGGCCGAGGTGTAGGTGATGCCGTGCTCCTCGACGAGCTCGACGAAGCGAGCCGCGTCCCACACGTCCTGCAGCACCGCGGTGGCGCCGTTCTGGACCGGAAGGCGGGCCCCGTACAGGAACCCCGTGAGATGGGCGAGCGTGGAGGCCATGTGGACCACGCTGTCGCGGGTGATGCCGAGACGGGCGGGGAGGGGGTCCAGGGCCGCGACCATCGTGTTGTGCGTGTGCATCACGCCCTTGGGCTCGCCGGTGGTGCCGGAGGTGAAGATCAGCAGGGTGACGTCGTTGGGGTCGGGTCGCAGCGAGGCCAGCTCGGCGGGGTCGCGGCGCTCTTCCCACGGCGTCGCTGCCAGCTCGTCCCATGAGGAGTCGTCCACGACGACGACATGCTCGAGGTCCGGCCAGTCGGGGCGCAGCGTGTCGATCATGGCGGGGTACTCGAAGCCGCGAAA
Organism: Chloroflexota bacterium; assembly: GCA_021789355.1. The sequence continues at coordinate 11,340 of JAJYJR010000073.1, forward strand.
GGTGCGCGGCACGACGATCACCTTCGAGCGTGCCAGGCCGACCATGAACCGGACCTCGCGCTCGCGGTAGATCGGGATGAGCGGGTTGACCATCGCGCCGATGCGGCTGCACGCGAAGTGCAGCACGACCCACTCGATCCAGTTGGGCAGCTGAAAAGAGACCACGTCGCCCGGCCGCACGCCGAGCTCGAGCAGGCCGAGCGCCACACGGTCGCTCTGCTCCTTCAGCTGCGCGTACGTCACCCGGCGGCGTGGGTCGACGAAGGCGACCTTGTCCGGGTTCGCGGCGGCGTGTTCGTCGAGGAAATCGGTGATGACCCGCCCGCGCCAGTAGCCGTCGGCCGTGTGCCTGGCGATGCGCTCCGGTGTCAACAGCGTCTCAAAGGGCACTTCGTCTCCTTACGGTGCGTACCGGCGGCCGAGCAGGTTCCGGGCGATGACGAGCTTCGAGGCCTGCGCAGTACCGTCGCCGATCTCGAGTCCGATGACGTCGCGCAGCCTCTGCCCGATGGGGCTGTCCGACGAGTACGCGACATGGCCGAAGGTCAGCAGGCACTGGTGGATCGCGTCGACCGAGATCTTCGGGGCCCAGAACTTGGCCATCGCCGCCTCCGTGCTGTGCTCGAGGCCCCGGTCCTTGCGCCACAGCGCCTCGTAGCACACGTGCCGCGCCCCGCTCAGGTAGGTCGCGATCTCGGCCAAGGGGAAGGCCACGCCCTGGAATCGGCCGATCGGCGAGCCAAACGCCTCCCGATCGCGTGCCCACTGCAGCGCCTCGTCGAGTGACTGCTGCGCGGCACCGAGACACGCCAGGCCGATGATCGCCCGGGAGTAGTCGAATCCCTTCATCACGGAAGAAAAGCCGTCGCCCTCGGCACCCACAAGGTTGCGGCGTCCGACCGGCATGCCGTCGAAGTGCAGCGAGGCTCTCCCGATCGAGCGGCCGCCGAGGTCGTCGAAGGCAGCACGGCTCACGAAGCGATCGTCGAGCTCGGCGTAGAACGCGCTGACCCCGTGCGCACCCGCGCCGCCGGTGCGCGCCAGCACGAGAATGGTGTGAGCGTCCATGCCGAGGGTGATGGACGTCTTCTCGCCGCTGAGTCGCCAGCCTTCGCCGTCGGGCACGGCACGCATTGTCAGCTGCGCCGCGTCCGTCCCGTGACCTGGTTCGGTGACTCCGAGCGCCGGGATGTGTGTGCCGTCGGCGATGCGCGGCAGCCAGCGCTCCTGCTGCTCGCTCGACGCATTCCGGACCAACACGTCACCGACGAGCGCCGACAGGATGATGAGGTAGGTCGCGTCGAAATGGGCTCGGCCGACCTCCTCGGCTGCGACGCCGGCGAGCACCGCGCTCGCCCCCTGGCCGCCGTACCGCTCGGGGATCCGCAGCCCGGTCAAACCGATACCCGCCATGTCGGCGACCAACTGCGGCCGTAGCTTCGCCGCTCGGTCGTCGGTCTGGTAGTGGGGCGCCAGAGACTTCGTGGCGAAGCGGCGCAGTTGGTCACGGAATGCCTCTTCGGCGCCGTCCAACCCGAAGTCCATGTTTTTCACCTCCCTCGTGCAACAATGAATTGTCGTTCACTGTAGAATGAATATGGATTCACTGTCAAGGGCCGATCGACTAACGTGTGAAGCGGAGATTCATGCACGAGGGAAGAATGCCGTGAGCACGGGCGCCGTGCCCGCCGAAGCGCGCGACGCCCGGGCGCGCCGGCGCAGCGAGCAGCTGCTCCAGGCCGCGGCCAGGTTGATGGAACGGGATGGTTCTGACTCCGTCGCCATGCAGGCCGTCGCGGAGGAGGCGGGCGTCAGTGTCGGGTTGATCTACCGCTACTTCGGCGGAAAGAACGACCTGCTCCTCGCGGTGATCGTCGACGTGCTCGACAGCTTCGGCACCGCCGTGCCGGCGGCGGTGGCCGCAGCCGGCGACGATCCGGTGCGCCAGCTCGCCGCTGCGTTCCGCGCGTACTGCGAGGTGATCGACGCGCACCGGCACGCGGCCGTCCTCACCTACCGCGAGAGCAAGGCGCTGACGGCGGAGGGACGGCGCACGATCAAGGACCTTGAGGTGGCGACCAGCGAGCCCCTGCGCGAGATCCTCCGCAAGGGCATCGCGGCCGAAGTGTTCCAGCCGGTCGACGTCGTCCTCGTGTCCTACAACCTGCTGCTACTCACCCATGCATGGGCCCTCAAGCACTGGTACTTCGAGGATGACTTCAGCCTCGACGGCTACGTCCGCGAGCAGACCGCCCTGGCGCTGGCGGCGCTCCTCCCGCCAGGTGGCCGCCGCAAGTACTCGGCGCTTCTCGCTACCGGTCCAACCCCGCCCCGCGGCCGGAAAAGGTCCTGATCGGGCCGGCCCCCTGCGACAACCCGTGTTTCCAATCGCTCAACCTTAGGGCGCCCCGCATGATTGATCAGTCCTACTTGGATAGCGGGGTCCCCCACCTGAGTTCGGGGGGCGCGTAGCTTGGAGACCTCCGATTCGCGAGCCTTCTCCTGGTGATCCGACCGCCTCTGAGCTGGGGGCGTTGCGTGAGGTGGTGGAGTCTCAGGGTCGGCGGATCGAGGAGCTGATCGGCGCGCTGGCGGCCCGTGACGCCCGGATCGTGGAGTTGGAGAAGCTCCTCGAGGAGTCGCGGCGTTCGGGGAAACGTCAGGCGGCGTCGTTCTCCAAGGGCGAGGCAGCGGATGAGCGGAAGCGTCCGGGCCGCAAGCGCGGACGGGGACACGGCCCTCACGGTCATCGCATGGCCCCCGCGAACATCGACCGGGAAGTGGATGCCCCGCTGCCGGGCTGCTGCCCGCACTGCGGCGTCGATGTTGTACACGAGCGTGACGCCGAGCAGTTCCAGACCGACCTGCCCGCCCTGCCGGCCCCGGTGGTCACCAGGTTCACCGTCGGCGTCGGCCGTTGCCGGGCATGCGGGAGAAGAGTTCAGAGCCGCCATCCCGAGCAGACGTCCGACGCGCTCGGCGCGGCCGGATCGCAGATAGGGCCAGTGGCCAACGCCTGCGGAACGCAAAGCTGGTTTTTCGTACGAGCCGTTTGATCGACGCCCGCTCGGCTGGGATCTACAGCCGTCCCGGTCCTGCTCGGGGGCATGGCGGCCGTCCTCGCAAGGGTTCGTCTGTCGACCGTCACGGAATTCCCTGGCGTTTCTGTCAGGTAATTCCCTCGTCGGGCATGCGGTTTCTTTCTAGTCGATCGGCTGGTGGGTGTGGGTGGTGGCGCCGAGGAGATCGGCGAGTTGGTG
>JAJYJR010000839.1 GCA_021789355.1 Chloroflexota bacterium
ACCGATCCGAGGTCCCGGCGTCACCTGTGGTTCAGGCTGCGCGTGGCCTCAGACCCCATCCTCCGCACGGCGGGGCCGCCAGCGCATACACATGTTCGGGGCGACGGTCGCGTGGTCCACAGTGGCGGGAGTATGGGTCATCCGCGGTTGCGTGGCAAGGAGCCGCAGGTGATTGAACATACGAGAGCCCGCCCGGATCGCTTGTTCATCCCCGCGGCGGCGGTGTTCGCCGCGCACCTGCGCCTCCGTCGACGGTAGCTCGGCCTCGGCCGCGTCCACGTGGCATACCGTCCGCGGCCGACGCGCAGTGCGAGCCGCAGATCGAGGCGTCAGAGTCCCAGTTCCCGAAGAGGTGCCACGACACCAGCAGCGAGCCGTTCGAGGCCGCAGGGCCCGACGCGTGGGTCGACATACAGGACGATGTGCTGGCAGCCGGCCCATCGGCGTATGTGTGCCCACAGGTAGCGGAACGTTCCGGCCGGACCGTCGGCGACGCGGCAGTAGTCGCGCCAGTGCAGGCGGTAGGTCCCGTGCAGGTAGTGTGGTCGCTCTCGTCCACGCGTCGTCCCGGCCCCTGCGGCGGCTGCCCACCGCAAGTCACCGGTGAGCGTGGACCGTTCGTGGAGCCGGAAGGCGCCGTCGATGGTGGCGCGGGGAGTCGCGGGCACGCGCCAATACGAACTGTCGTTGCTGAGTGCGATGGCGTAGCCCACAACCCCGGCCTGCGCGCGAGCGACGGACTCCACGCGCTCCACGTCACGGACGATGTCGTACCTGCTGATGTCCTGCGCGCCCTGATTGAGTAGCTCGAACCGTTCCTCGCCAAGAGAGAGGTCGAGTGCAGGCAGGCCGGTACTCCAGCCGCACCCGTGCCGAGGGGAGCGCCGCCTGGATCTCCCACCCGGCGCCGCCTGTCAAATGAGGCGACTGCGGCGTGCGGGTCCGGTTGAAGCCTATCGGCGGTGACGCGTGGGCCGATAACACAGGTCAGCACACGATGCAGTCGGTCGGCCGCTTGACAGGCCCGAGCCCAGCCCTGATAGTGAATGCGCTATCAGAACGGGGGCGGGACATGGACGCGAGGACGCTGCTCCGCACGGAGCGACACCGTGCGGGCCTCACGCAGCGGCAGCTGGCGGAGCGGACGGGAGTGTCCCAGAGCACAATCGCCCGGATCGAGGCGGGGCAGACCGACCCGCGCGCCTCCACCCTCAACGCCCTCCTCGTCGGCTGCGGTAGATCCATGACCGCGGGCGGCTGGCGGCCGGACGCGTCCCGTGGCGTGTCCGAGCGCGGCCGCCGGTATCTGCCGGAGGTGACGAGGCGCATCGTCGAGCGATTCTCGCCGTCGAGGATCATCCTGTTCGGGTCCCAGGCCCGCGGCGTCGCCAAGCCGCTATCCGACATCGACCTGCTCGTCGTCTTCCAGACTGACGGCGACCGGCGCGAGCGGAGGGTCGCCATTCGCACGGCGCTTGCCGATCTCATCGTCGACAAGGACATCCTGGTCGTGACCGAGACCGAGGCCACCGCCCCGCGGGCCGGGTCCATCATCGCCACAGCTCTCACGGAGGGGGTGCCGCTCTATGTCGCCTGACCAGAAGAACCCCTCCGCAGATTACGAGGACGAGGCCGGCCGCTGGCTGGCGTTCGCCCGTGGCGATCTCGCGAGCGCGACGGCCCTGCTCGAGACAACGACCCCCTACCGGAACATCGGGTATCTGGCCCAGCAGTCGGCGGAGAAGGCGCTCAAGGCGGTCATCCTCCTCAACAACGCGCCGTTCGACATGACGCACGACCTCACCGCAGTTGCCGCTCAACTCCCATCCGACTTCCAGTCCCTGGTCGGAACGGCCGACCTTGCCTGGCTGGCCGACCTCGAGACTTCCGCCCGCCACCCCGACGAGGGCGACGCCATCACCGGCGACGACGCTCGGAAGGCGACGGGGATGGCTGACGCCATCCTGGCCGCGGTCGCCAAGCACTTCGCCGCGCGCGGGATCGACGAGTCCCAGATCGGCCCGGAGTAGGTCGGCAGGTGCATGCCGATCTCACAAGGCTTGCACGGCCTCGATCTCGTCGTCCTCGTAGTAGTCGGGCAGGTCGGACGCCCCGACGATGGTGCGCCGCCTGACCGGCGCGTGCTGCGCCCCGAGGCCGAGGAGCGTCTGGAAGGCTGCCTCCGGGTTCTGCCGGCGGTTGAACCGGAACACGAACTCGTCGAGGTACGCCTGGAGGTGCGGGCGTCCGACGCCGTGGTGCGTGCCGTTGATCCAGTCCTTCATGTTCGAGATGACGCGGTGCGCGAGCGGCACCACTTGGCGGTCGCGGGTCGCCTTGCCCTGCGTGCGCATGATCGAGCCGTAGCCCAGCTCCCGGCAGGCCGACCCGTAGCCCGGGAGGCCGTCGGAGCGGATCGTCGAGCCCTCCCGCACGTTGCGCACGAGGAAGTCCGCGATCCACTCTGCGGTCTCGGCTCTCACGACCTCCAGCCGGCACCGCCCGGCGTATTCGCGCGTGCGCTCCACGCCGTCCTTGTCGGCCCAGGTCCGCGTCGGCACCTCGACGGCGGCGAGCACCATCGCCGCCTTCCGGCCCTTCCGCTGCCGGCCGCCCTTCAGCCCGAGCTGGTGGCCGCCAACGTAGGAGCCGTCCATCTCGACGAGGCCGCCGATCTGCGTGCGGTTCGCATTCACGGCCGCCCGGCGGAGCTTGTGGAGCAGGAACCAGGCGGTCTTGTGGCTGCCGAGGTCGAGCGGCGAGTCGAGGTAGATGGCGCTGATCCCGCGCTTGTCGGTCGCCAGGAGGAAGGCCGCGTGGAACCACGTGGTCAGGGCGAGCCGAGTGTGGTCCATGACCGTCCCGGACGTCGCACTCGTCTGCCTCTTGCACTCCGGGCACTGCCACAGCCGCTTGACGCGGCGCGGCGTC
>JAJYJR010000074.1 GCA_021789355.1 Chloroflexota bacterium
CCACGCCGCTCCAGGTCCGGGCCTTCGAGCTCATCGGCGTCGCTCCCGCAGGCGTGTAGACAGAGCGCCGCAGCCTCAGCAGCCGGATTCGTGCTCGAATGCGCCCGCCGGGCGCTGGAAGTTCGGTATAGCCACGACAACCGGCTGATCGAGGTCGACCACTATCAGCTCAAGTACCACGTCGACGGCCGGGAGACGATTCGGGCGCTCGACCTGTCGACGCCGTCGTTCATCGGCGCGACCACGCACTCGCTCCTCGACGAAGCCCACGCGGCTACGAAAGCCGGACATCCCGAAGCGCCTGACCCTCGTGACCGCCTGGCGCTTCGATCCGGACGACGTCCTGCGCACGCTGGCCAGCGAGCAATTGTCAAGAGTTGTGGATGAACCCGGGTCAGGCAGCGGCGTTCGCCTCCTCGACGATCCGGCGCTTGTACTCGGCGGTGAAGCGTCGGCGGACCGGACGCTCCCTGACCTCTGGGTCCGGCATGGCCGGCCCAGCATGGCCGACCATGGCGCGTGGTGCCAAGGGTTCGAGCATCTCGCGTGTGCGTTCCTCTCCCCGCCCTGCAGCGTGTCACCTATTCCCAGTGGGCGGGTGTCTCACCGAATCTTGGCTGGGAGGGGTTCCGGGAAGCCGCCGTAGCGCCTCAAGATGACCACGACGCTGAGCAGGCACAGCGCGAGTGAGACGAGGAGGAACGACCAGAGCGCCGCGCTTCCGATGATCAGCTGCGCATGCCAGAGGTCGCCCTTGAACCCGCCCACGAAGCCGATCGTCTCGCAGACAAGGTCGAATGTGGGCCTCAGGCACACGAGCATGAGAAGCAGGCCGACGACCAGCGCGTTCCTGGAGAGGCGTCGCTTCAGGACTACCAGGCTCACGATGATGCAGGCGACATCGACCACGTACGGAGCGCCAGTGCTGACCAGCTGTTGCCAGGATTGGTCGAGTCCGTCGGACGTCACCCAGGCAACCGCGAACTGGCCCTCCCAGAAATTGGGGATCAGCTTGATGTCCACGACCCTGCCGCCGACCAGGGAGGTCCCGATGGCGTGGCTGAGCTCATGGATTGGCGCATAGGTCAGATACCACACCACAGGGATGCCACACAGACACGCCGTCACGGTGCGCAGGGGCCACCGCCCGCGAAGATACAGCGCGAGCAACGGCGTGACGATGGTGAGGATGATCTCGAAGGTGGTCAGCACGCCGGCTGAGCCCCGGCAACCAGCACGCGCTCAGCCCCGCGGTCCTGGCGCAGCATGCTGAACCCCAGCCACACGAACCAGCCGAACACCCGGGAGAACCCGCCCGCCCGAAGGCCCGCGATGCTCACCAGCAGGACCCACAGGCCCCCGAGGATCTCGCCATCGACGCAGCTGAGGCCGTCCGAGACCGGCTCGATCGCCTGCCACATGGACGCCGCCTGGGCCGGGTTCGCCGGGTAGAGGGTTACGACCGCGCCCATGCCGGCGTTGAACACGAGGCCGCTGGCCACGAGCAGCGCCGCCCAGATCAGCGCGACCGCGGTCGCGGTCTGCATCAGGGCCGGAGCCGCCGGCTTCAGGCGCGCGTGCAGAGCCAGCGCCAGGACGGACAGGGCGACCCCGAAGACCACGTAGCTCATGAGGTACATGACCTGCATGGCGCCGTGCTTGGCGGCGAGCGAGGCGACCTTGGCGGCCGGGCCCACCGCGCTGCGGTAGTCGACCAACAGAAGGAAGAAAGGCATCGCCAAGAGGTACGCGGCCGCGAGGTAGAGCGCCGCCAGGCCGCCTGCCTTCTGGTGCCCGGTGATGCTCCGACCGATTGTCTTCATCGCTTCTCTCCCAATCTGGCCTCGGACCGCCTCATTGCCGGTCCTCTTTGCCTATCTCCCTCTCGTGGTTGACGTTGGCGCGGGCGGCTCGTCCACGGCAACGTCCGAGGTGACATCTGACACTTCCGCCTGGCCCGTTCCGAGCGTCGTCGGGGGGCCGGGTTCGACAGGACTGACCGCGACCAAGGGCATACCCAGATCGCGCACTCGCTTGAGCAATCCGTGCAGCGCGGCCTGATCGACCACCGGGCCGGTGATGAGCGTGTCGCCGCCGTCGAGCGTGATCGTCAGGCCCTCGAACCAGTCCGCCCATCGAGAACCGAGCTGGCCCCTGATCCGGATCCGATAGGCCATCGGTTGGCTTGAGTCAGCCTGTGGGTCGAGTTCCTGGGACATCGCTCCGTGCCCGTTGTCGCTGGTCATGGCCAGCTCACGCCGCGGCCTCGCCGACGTCGCCCGGTGCGGGCTCAATGACCAGCTCCACGGCCTGGACGAGGCCGTCACGCATGCGGATGATCCGGTCGCAGGCCGCCCCGACCTCCGCGTCGTGGGTGACGAGCACGAACGTCTGGCCGTGCTCGCGGTTGAGCGTCCGGATCAGGCCGAGGAGCTCCGCGGACCGGTGCGAGTCGAGGTTGCCGGTCGGCTCGTCGGCCAGGACGAGCGCCGGGTCGTTGACGAGCGCCCGGGCGATCGCGACGCGCTGCTGCTCGCCACCGGACAGCTCGGACGGGCGGTGCGTGGCGCGCTCGGCCAGGCCGACCATGGTGAGCCGCGCCATCGCCCGCTCGCGTGCCTCACGCCGGCCGAGACCCGCGTATTCGCCGGCAAGCGCCACGTTCTCGACCGCGGTGAGCGTCGGGACGAGGTTGAACTGCTGGAACACGAAGCCCATCTCGCGGGCCCGGATCCGGGTCCGCTCGCCGTCCGACATGCGCGTCGCGTCGCGCCCGCCGAACGACAGCTCCGGTGCCGGCCCGTGGCTCTGGTCAGGGCTGTGGAGCAGCCCGAGCAGGTGCATCAGGGTGCTCTTGCCGGAGCCGGACGGGCCCATGATCGCGACCAGCTCGCCGGCCTCGATCGAGACGTCGACCCCGCGCAGGGCCTGGACCTCGTTCTTGCGGCTCAGCTTGTAGGTCTTGCGCAGGTTGCGCCCTTCGAGGACTGCCATGTCGGTCGCTCCTATTCGTAGCGGAGGGCCGCGACCGGATCGAGGCGCGCCGCGTTCCAGGCCGGGATGATCCCGGCGACGACGCCGAGGATGGTCGAGAAGAGGACTGCGAAGATCGCCGTCTGCAGGGTGAGCTGGAAGAGGATCGTCCCCGAGCTCCGGCCGGCCTCGTTGGCGAGGTACACGACCACCGCACCGAGGCCCAGGCCGAGCAGGCCGCCGATCAGGCCGATGAGGCCTGCCTCGCTGACGAGCTCACGGATGACCCGCGCCCGCGAGCCGCCGATCGCGCGCTTGATCCCGATCTCCCGGGTCCGCTCGGCGACCGTCATGGCCATCGTGTTGATCACCGACAGCCCGCCGACGATCAGGCTGATCAGGGCGACGCCGACGATGATCGCGTTGAAGATCGCGACCGATGAGCCCACGACCCCGTCGAACTCGGCGCCGGTCATCGCCGACGCGTTCGGGATGTCGGCCTCGATCCGCGCGGCGAGGGCTTCGACGTCGGTTCCCTCGTCGGGATAGACCGTGATGTCGGTCGCGAGCTGGTCCGCCCGCAGGTTCTGGCGGACGACCGGGGGCAGGTCCGCGAAGTAGATCTCCTGGGCTGCCGCGAGCGGCACGATCACGGTCGCGCCCGGCGCGGTCAGGGTCGGCTCGAGGATCCCGACGACGTCGAACGTCATGCCCCGGATCTCGAGCGTGTCGCCGATGCCCTTGCCGAGCTTGCGGGCGAGGTCGGAACCGAGGACGGCCACGAGGGAATCGGCGTCATCAGCGGTGAGCGCACGGCCCTGGGCGACCTGGGCGTCATACATCTGGTTGCCTTGAGCGGCGCCGGGCGGGTCTCCGACGACCATGTCGGGCATGCTGATCCCGCCCATCGACGCGGGATCGAGGAGGGTGCTGACCCCCGGTACGGCCGCAGCCACCCCTCCGATCGCGGCGATGTCGTCGGCCAGGGCGATCGCCATCGGGCTGTCTCCGGACAGCCCACCGGACTTGTCGGTGACGACGATCTTGCCCGCGTAGTAGTCGCTGCCGATGGCGACGATCGCGCTGATCTTGTTGGCCATCGAGCCGAACACGACGAGGGCCCAGATGCCGATGGTGATGCCCGTGACGGTCAGGGCGGTTCGAAGCCGCCGTCGGGCGAGGTTGCGTAGCAGACTCATTGCGTTCCCTCCCTTCTCTTTGCGGAGCGCCCGATCCGGGCGAGCCTGATCAGCTCGTTGCGTGGATCTGCCGATGGGGAATGTCGGGGGCGGCGAGGAACCCCCGCCACCCGGGGCTCGCCTCGGTCAGCGAGGCGACAGGATGACGACCGCGGTCTCCCGTGACCGGCGGGCCGCATAGCCGTCGAGGCCCTCGTCGTAGACGGCCCACCTGGCCCAGAGCCGGGGCCGTTCTTCCGCGTTCGCGGCGCGGGCGCGGACGTCACGGGACCCGCGGGGCAGATCGACGGTGGCGTTCGGCTGCGCCTGCAGGTTGAGCCACCAGGCGGGCTCGGCATCGGCCCAGCCGTTCATCGCCATCGTGACCAGGTCGGGTCCGTCCTCGAAGTAGCCGAGGATTGTCACCCGCTCCTGGCCCGTGCGACGCCCGATCGTCCGCAGGCGCAGCATCCCCTGTCGCTCGGCCGTCGCGGTCACGAGGCCGAACCGGCCGCCCGTCACCGAATAGACGGCACGCTGCAACGCCCAGAACGAGCGGATGAACCAGCGCGGCGGGAGGGGCGGTGATTTCTCCAGTCCTGACATGGTGTGCTCCCAATCGATGTGATGGCTGATGCGGCGTCCCGCGGAGGCCGGGTCAGCAGTCAGGCGCCAGCGGCGACCGGCTCGGCCCATCGCCATGCCGTCCAAACGATGAACAGCAGGCAGGGGATCTCGACCGCAGAGAAGAAGACGTAGTACAGGGTCGGCCCCCCGATGAACAGCGTCGAGACCTGGACGATGGCCATGAACGCACCGGCCATGAGGTTGGCCCAGCGGTTTGGCCGGTACTTCAGCACCCAGGACAGGAGAACCATCGCGATCGGGATCTCCATGAGGAACGAGGCCGCGAGCAGGGCTTCCTGGGTCATGTGACTCGACAGCCCCGGATCGAACAAACCCATGACGTCGGCATAGAGGAAGTTGAAGAGCATGAACACCCAGAGAGTGGAGAGGCGGACTCTGATGTCTTGCATTGGTCGTCTCCTTCGAAGTGCCCGATCGAGTGGTCCAGGGTCCCCCGTGCCCTCGGTCTGCAAGGCAGCGTGCCTCCTCGACGGCCTGGGTGTCATACCTCCAAGGAGTGAATCGAGGGACTAATCGCGGGCGCGCCGGAGGGGCGGACAGGGTTGGGGCCGGCGGACCGCCGGATGGGTCCGGGCGCCGTCGCCGGAACTGCCCGGCTCAGGCGTCCGGGCCGCGCTTCTCGAGCAGCAACCCCAGCTCTCGTCCCCTGGCGACTGCCTGCGTGCGGCTGCTCACACCGAGCTTGGCGTAGATGTTGCGGGCGTGCGCCTTCACCGTGTGCAGCGACAGGTACAGCGTGGCTGCGATCTCCTGGTTGGTCAGCCCTTCGGCGATGAGGGGGAGCACTTCGAGCTCGCGCCTGCTGAGCGGTTCCGCCAGAGGTGTTCCACGGCCCGGCGTCATGGGCGGGGTCCCTTCACCGGAGCCATCGACGGGGAACGCCGCGAGCAACTGCCGAACGTACTCTCGGTGAACGCCTTGCGAAAGCGCCTCGTGGAGCAAGTGGGCCATCGGCGCACCTTCGTCAATGAAGATGCGGATGAAGCCGCCCGGCTCGGCCAATGCCAGCGCTTCGTCCAGCAAATCCACGGCCTTGCCCCTCTCGCCGAGGGCACGGATGGCGAGGACCTGCAGGATCATGGTCTTGAGCCGCTCATCCGCCCAGGCCCGCTCCACCACCCGCCGGCGATATGGCTCCAGCACCGCCAGCGCTGCGGCGGGATTTCTCTCGGCCAGGTGCACTCGGGCCCGGCTGAGTGGAAGATCGTACGTCCTGGCCAGGTGCGCGGCCCTCGCCAGGTCGTCCTGCCTCAGCAACGTCAGCACCTGGGCAGCGGCGACCTCGGGCATGCGCTGTACGAAGCTGTGCCGGCGCACGGACTGCTCGGTCTCCGCCAACATCGCGGCCGCGCCGGCCACATCTCTCCGGGCCAGAGCCAGGCGGGCCAGGAGCACTTCGCCAAGAATGAACCTGTCGATCGCGCGATCGTATTGCCGCGCCAGTCGAAGGCCCTGTTGCGCGTGCTGCTCGGCAGCCTCCAGGTCGTTCCACGCGTAGAAGATGCGCGCCAGGCCCAGGTGGGTGCGGTAATCAACCGGTCGGAGCTGATCGCCGAGCAGTTGCAGAACATGCCGGTAGGTCTCGGCCGCCTGGTGAAGCTGGTTGTCCAGCTCCTGTGTCTCCCCCAGGCAGGTTGCAGCCAGGGTGATGTCGACATTGCTTCTGGACGCCCTGGCGATCGACAACGCTTCAGAGAAGGCCCGGCCGGCTGCGTCACGTTCTCCCCGGGCCAGGTGGGCCATCCCAACCGTCCAATTCGCCCTGCAACGGGAGGACAGGTTGTCGGGATGCAGGTACTCGAGGGCTCGGCGCGCCTGGGGGATCACGGCGTCCGGCTGGTTGCGGACGCCCGCCAACGTGGCCCTGGCAGCGGCAATCTGTCCAACAAGGTCCCGGACCCTGCCATCCAGCTCGGCATCCTGCAGGGCATCCTCCGCAGCCTGCAAGTTCTCTTCCACCCCCGCGGTCTGCCCGGCCGCCAGCGCCAGCATGGCCGACCTCACCCGCAACGAGGGCCTGGCATCCAGCGCCTCTGGCGGCAGTGCCTCCAGCCAGCCCAGTACAGCGACCACTCCACGGAAGTGCAGGGGCAGCCCCCTTGCATCTATCAGACTCTCGGCACGCTCGACATCATTGGCGGCTGCCGCGTGCTGGAAGGCTTCGATATCCAGGCAATGGTCTTCATACCAGCGGCTGGCGCGGCTGTGAAGTTCGGCCACGCCCATACCATCATCTCCGGCAGACGAGGCGGCGCCCTGTTGCAGCCGCTGCCGCAGCAGCTCCGCAAAGAGGTGGTGATAGCGGTACCAACGCCGCTCGTTGTCCAGGGGGACGATGAACAGGTTGGCGCGTTCGAGGAACTCGAGGGTCTCCTGCCCGGAGGCCGAGGCGTCGAGCAACACGGCATCGCAGAGCTCGCCACAGAGGCGATCGAGGATGGATGTCCGCAGCAGGAAGGCCTGGATGGGTTCGGGCTGCTGCTGGAGGACTTCTTCGACGAGGTAGTCGAGAACGAAGTGGTGGCTGCCGGCGAACGACGCGATGAAGTCGCCGACATCTTCACGGCCCTGCAGCGAGATCGCGGCCAGTTGCAGACCGGCAATCCAGCCCTCGGTCCGGGCTTCGAGCGCGCCGACCTCTTCACCTGAGAGGTCGAGGTCCATCACCTGGCTGAGAAACTCGGCGGCTTCGCACCGGGTGAAGCGCAGGTCCGCGGCGCGCAGTTCGGTCAACTGGCCACGGGCCCGCAGTCGCGCCAGGGGCAGCGCGGGGTCCTCGCGGGTGGCGATGACCAGGTGCACCTGGGGCGGCAGGTGCTCGACCAGGAAGGCCAGCGTATCGTCCACCGGCCTGGCGTCGAGCACGTGGTAGTCGTCGAGCACGAGCACGACATCGGTCTGGATGGTGGCGACGTCGTTGAGCAGGGCCGTGAGGGTCGGTTCGCGTGGCGGGGCATGTGGCGACTGGAGCATGGTCAATACGCCATCTCCAATCCCGGGCGCAACCGTCTGCAGCGCCGCGATCAGGCAGGTCAGGAAGCTGCTGGGGTCGCCGTCGCCTTCATCGAGCGACAGCCACGCCGCCGGGCGCCCGCAGCCCGCGACCCATTCGCCAACCAGAGTGGTCTTGCCGAAGCCGGCAGGAGCGGAGACCAGGGTCAGTCTGTGGCCGGCGGCGAGGCCTTCGTCCAGCCGCTCGATCAGTCGCGGACGGAGGACGACTCTTCGCCGAGAAGGTGGGATGTAGAGCTTGGTGGCCAACATCGGCGCGGGCACCGCTCAACTATAGAGACGCAGGTCCCGGGGATCACCGTCTCCTGTGCGGGGATACGACGAACGCCGCGGACGTGGCGCGCCTCCTCGAGGGCGCCGAGCCGACCCTGCTATCGATCGACCCACCCCACGGGGCAGCCTCGACCCGACCTGGCGCGATGGCGCGTACAACGCCACCGGGGTTACCGGATCGTCACCGAATAGCGTGGCCGGCTACAACATGAAACCCGTGTAGCCTGCGCCCTTGCCACCACACGGGATGTCCACCACTGACCGTCTTGAACGAACTGATCTGACCTGGCCAACCGATGACCGAGAGATCCGGATGCAGGTCGTAGGCGTCGAAGAACGCACCGCCGTGGTTGGCGACCTGTTACCAGCGCACGACCGGGCTCACCAGCTGCTGACGCGTCGGCGTACTCGGCTTTGCCGTGACTTCCTCGTCGGTCTCGAGCGCGGCAATCAGGCCCTGCCACCGCCCCCCCTGACACCAGACGGCAGCGCCGCGGCAACCAGGTCAAGAGCGATGAGCGGGCCGCCGAAGCGCCGGGCGGCGTGCCCGCGCCGGGTCGATGACCGCATCCCAGACCTCCAGTCGCATCGGGGACGCGACGTCATCGTCGGACCGCCGCGGATGGAACGGCAAGCACGGAATCCCCCGGCTCCGTTGCGGGGAATCACGCACGCGCCTGAAGGGAGCAGAGTTCGACGGACGCACGCGGGAGGGACTTCTCCCTCGGCGCGCGGGCCGGTCAGGCGCCGGGAAGGAGCTCGACCAGCGCCGCGGCCAGCGCCGCGTACTGGTCAAGGCGGTTGTAGCGCTGTGCGGAGACGCGGACGGCGAGGCCGCCGCGCGTCGCTGCGGGCAGGTCGCCCGAGTCGACGAGCCAGGGCGACGGCCAGGGGATGACCGGCACCTCGAACCCGCGCTCGCGAAGCGCCGACTCGAGCGCCCGCGCCCGGTCCGCTTGATCCCCCGCGGGCCTGCCATCGACCGGCAGCGGCACGGTCGCCATCGAGCCCAGCATGCCGTCGGGCGCGGGAGCCTGGACACTCAGCGCGCCGCACAGCACGTCCCGGGCCTCGATCGCCAGGGCATGGTTGGCAGCCATCAGCTCGGGCCAGCCGCCCGGCAGCAGGTCGCCCATCGTGTCGATCGCGTCGGGCACGGAGAGCCAGGCGGTCGGGTCGGCAGTCCCCGTCCAGTCGAACTCGATCCGGAACCGCGACGTGTCGGCGCGCAGCGAGTTGGCGCCGTGCGAGATCGCGAGCGGGCGGATGCCCCCCTGGCGGTCGCGGCGGACGTGCAGGAAGGCGGAGCCCTTGGGCGCGCAGAGCCACTTGTGGCAGTTGCCCGTGTAGTAGGCTGCGCCGAGCGCGTCAAGGCCGAGCGGCACCATGCCGGGACCGTGCGCGCCGTCCACGAGCGTGTCCACTCCCCGGCGGGCGAGCTCGCGCACCAGCTCGCGGACGGGCAGGACCAGCGCGGTCGGGCTCGTGACGTGGTCCAGCAGGACCAGCCGGGTGCGCGGAGTCACCGCGGCCAGTACCGCCGCGACCGCCTCGCCCAGGTCCGCGATCGGGAACGGGACACGCGCGACCACCACGTGGGCGCCAGCGCGCGCCGCGGCGAAGCGCAGCGCGTTCAGGCTCGCGTTGTACTCGTGGTCGGTGGTCAGCAGCTCGTCCCCGGGCGCGAACCGGAGCGAGCGGAGGACCGTGTTGACGCCAGCGGTCGCGTTCGACACGAACGCCAGGTCGTCGGCGGCCGCACCTACGAACGACGCGAGCCGCTCCCGGGCTCCGGCCAGGAACCCCTCGAGGTCCAGGGCGAAGAACCGGACGGGCTCGACTTCCATCCGCTCGCGCCACCGGCGCTGGGCCTCGAGCACGGCACGGGGGCACGCGCCGAACGAGCCGTGGTTGAGGAACGTGACCGCTGGATCCAGCGCCCATGGGGACGCGGCGGTCGGCGGGTTGAGATCGGGGACGAGCGCGTCGAGATCCAGGATGCCGGCCTCCTCGCCGGCGCGCGCCTGGTGCGTGGTCGGGACCTCCTCCTGTGGTTGCGTCTCCGCTGGCCTGCCCGGGCGCCCCCGGGGTTGGGAGCAGGCCGGTCGTGCCCGCCGGGCCAGGCTGCGGTACCACCCTGCCCTGAACAAGGCCTGAATCGGCCGGGCGCCCTTAACGCAACTTAACGCTTTGTAGGTTGAGGTGCGCGCGCGCCGGCGCTTGAATCGCGCGGCGTCCCGGGAACCAGCACCTGGAGTCCACCCCATCCCGATGTCAGGCGTCACGGCTCTCCTCGGGACGTTCGCGCGCCAGCGCGCTCGTGCGTCTCGGCTCTCCGTGTCATTCGTGCGCGCCACATGGCGGCCCGCGACGGGGCTGCTGGTCGGCGTGGCGCTGGTCCTCGGGCTGCGCGCGAGCGGCGCGATCTCGGGATCGAACGTGGCGCTCGAGGAGATGGGCTTCGATCCCGACCGCGCCAGGCTGATCACCGGGCTGACCGCCGGCGGGCTCGGTGCCGCACTCGGCGCCCTGCTGACCGGCCGGCGCATCGGCCCGATCGTCGTGGCGTACCTCGGCCTCGCCGTGGTGTTCGGGCGGGCGTTCGTCGACGAGACCGCGAACGCCGTCGCGACGCGCGGCCCGGACGGCTTCGTGCCCCTGGGATGGCTGGCGACGGCGGTGACCCTCGCCGGGACCACCCTCGCGGTCGGCTGGGCGATGGCCACCATCGCCATCGAGGTTCGACGGTGGATGCTCGCCGCCTGGCTGGTGCTGCGCGATCTCCGGCGCGGCGGATCCGTGGGCGGGCGCAGGGCCGTGCGGACGCTCGCACCGATCGTGGCGTTGGTCGTGGTGCTCGGATCGGTCCCCACGCTGGCGGACATGGTGAACTACACACCGGACGTCGCGATGACGAAGGGCGGCATCCAGCAGGCCCCACCGCTCGTGGGCGGGGGCCCGACCAGTGGCGGGCAGCCAACCGGCGGGAGCGCACCGGGCGGATCCACCGGTGCGGGCGGCTCCACTGGCCCCGGCGGCTCCGGCGCTCCCGGCGGCTCCAGCAGTTCGGCGGGACCGGGAAGCGCGGCGGGTTCGTCGGTCGCGGGGTCGGGCATCACAGGATCGGGCGTCGTCAGCGCCGGCGCGATCGCCTCGACACAGCCCTGGCTGACCTCGCGGCCGTCGGGCCAGGGGCAGGGGCAGGGGCAGGGGCAGGGGCAGGTGGTGAGTTTCGCGCTCCCCTCGCCCTGGCGCGGATCCGGGCAGACGATCTCGCCGGTCTGGCTCTACCTTCCGCCCGGCTACGGCACGGGCACCCAGCGGTACCCGGTCGTCTACACCGTGCCCTGGGACCTGACCCACTGGTCAATGGGCATCCACGTCACCGCGCTGCTCGACCAGGCCATCACCGCCGGGGCGCTGCCTCCGAGCATCGTGGCGTTCATCGACCTGGCCGGCGGGCCCTTCCCCAACAGTGAGTGCGCCAACTCGTACGACGGCCGCGAGTGGACGGATACGTACGTCTCCTCCACGGTCGTGCAGTACGTCGACAGCCATTACCGAACCATCGCCGATCCCCGCGCCCGTACCGTCGCCGGCTACTCGCAGGGCGGCTTCTGCGCGGCGAACCTGCTCCTGCGACACCCCGACGTGTTCCGCCAGGCGGCCATCTTCGCCGGCTATTTCCAGGCGGGCCTGAGCAGCGGCGAGACCGTCAACGCGTGGATGCCGTTCGGGCACGTCGCCTCCGTGGTCGCGGCCAACTCGCCGATGCGGACCGCGGGCACGCTCCCGGCGGCAACGCGGCGCCAGCTCTTCGTGGTGCTGTCCGCGGAGCCCGACCTGGGGGTCTTCGGCGCGCAGGCCACCCAGTTCGCGTCGGTGCTGACGCGCGACGGCTACCCCACCGACCTCCTGTGGAACCAGCTGGGGCACGCCTGGAAGGCAGTCCGCGAGGAGTTCCTCCCCGCGCTCCGGGCCATCGCGGAACGGGAAGTGCAGACGGGAGTGCTGTCGTGAGCCTGCGTTCCGGGCCCGGCGTCGCCCTCCTCCTGAGGTTGCCGCCGGTTCGCCGGGCGGCCGCGGCCTCGCCGCCGCGCGGCAGGGCTGGCCGTGCGACCACCCTCGTGCCACGTGTGGTGGTGGCGGTGGGTGCGTTCGTCGCGCTCTCGGACGCGTTCGCATTCGGGCAGGCGAGCCTCGTCAGCGTCCAGGCGCTGCTCCCCTTCGACACGCCGAGCGCCGACCGCCTGATCGCCGCGCTCAGCGCGATCGGCCTCACGGCGCTCACGATCGGACTGTTCCGGGGCAAGCGCCTTGCCTGGTGGCTGGCACTCCTGGTCTTCGCCGCCGGCGTGCCGGTGCAGCTGCTGGCGCTGGGGCACACGGCCGGAGGAGTCGTGGCCGGGATCGCACTGGCGCTGCTGACCCTCGATCGGCGGCGCTACGGCGCGCGCTCCGCCCGGACGTGGAGCTGGACCGCCTGGGGCCTGCTCGCCGCGGGCGGTGCGATCGCAGCGCTGGAGACGATCCTCCTGGTGGTACGAGACCCCGCCGATTCGCTCCCCGCCGACCTGCCCGACCTGGCAGGCACGCTGAGCGGCTGGCTGGCGTTCGGCGACCTCTCGGCGCCACCGTCGGGACCCCGGACAGCGCTGATCCTCGGCCTGGCGATCGCCTCCCGGCTGGCGGTCGCGCTGGCGCTCCTCGCGATGCTCCGCCCGGTCGGCGACGACGCGCCCGCGCCGCACCTGCGTGCGCGCGTCCGCGAGCTCGCAGCGCGGTACGGCCGTGGGGCCCTGCTTCCCTTCCAGGTCGCCGAAGACAAGCGCTGGTACAGCCCGGCCGGCCGCGAGGGGTTCGTGGCCTACGGTCGCGACGGGCGCGAGGCGGTCGTGGTGGGCGACCCGGTGGGAGACGAGCGCGACCGCTGGGCGGTGTTCGCGTCGTTCGTCGATGCGTGCCGCCGGCACGACTGGATCCCGGTCGTGTACCAGGCGTCGGAGGAGAGCCTGGACGGGCTGCGTGCGCTCGGGTTCCAGGCGTCGCCGATCGGACGCGAGGCCATCATCGACCTCCCGACGTTCAGCCTCTCGGGTGCGCGGCGCGCGAACCTGCGGCACACCATCACGCGGGCGCGGCGCGGCGGCCTCACCGTGGCCTGGTATCCCGACGGGCTGGGCGACGACGCCGACCGGCTCGGACCGTCCCTCGCCCGCGTCGACGCGGCCTGGCGAGCGGCCGCCGGCTCGGCCGACATGGGCTTCACGATCGGCCGGTTCTCGCCCGGCGAGGTGCGCCGGTCGCCGCTCGCGCTCGCCGTCGACGTGGGTGGCACCCCCACCGCGTTCGTCTCGTTCCGGCCGACCGGCGCGGACCGCGGGTTCGTGCTCGACCTGATCCGGCGCGTTCCAGGCGGGGTGCCGGGCGCGGTGGAGTACTGCCTCGCGGAGGCGGCGGAGCGGTTCCGGGACGCCGGCGCCACCACCCTCTCGCTGGGCCTTGCGCCGCTGAGCGGCCTCGACCCCGCCGGGCAGCGCATGGAGGAGCGCGCGCTGGCCGCCGTCGCCCGGCTGGTTCGCCCGTTCTACGACGTGGAGGGGCTGGCCTTCTTCAAGGACAAGTTTGCGCCGCGCTGGGAGGCGCGGTACGTGGCCGTGCCGTCACGTGTCCACCTGCTGGGGCTACTGCTGGCGCTCGCGAGGCTGCATCTCGGGAGCCTCCGCCGGGCGGCCGTGCACGCCGCGGCGGAAGTGGCGCGCTCGCAGGTCGCCTGGGTGGCCCGGGGGAGACGCGCGCTGGGCCATTGAGAGCCGCGGCTTCGAGGTCGCGGGTCAACGGGTCGAGGCGAGCGCGTGGATTGCCGGCAGCCCGAGAACTTCCCGCGCACGGGCTTCGTCGTCGACCGTGAACGCGATCTGGATCATCGAATCACGGCGCCCCACGACCAGGATCCCGGTGATGTTGACGCGGGCGGCCGAGAGCTTCTCGGTCAGCTCGGCGATACCTCCCGGCCGGTCCTCGACCTCCACGCAGAGGGTGTCGCCCTCGACGAAGGGGATCCCCATGCTGTGGAGGACCTCGCGCGTCATCTCGTCGTCATCGGTGGTGAGCATCGCGCACATCCTGGTGCCGGCGCCACTGCCCGCGATGGACTGGATGTTGATGCCGCGCATGGCGAGGGCCCGCGTCACGTGAGCGAGCTCTCCCGGGCGATTCTCGAGCTGGATCACGAACGGCTGGCCCATGGTCCCGATCTCCTCCGCCCGCCCCGGCCGCGTCGCGTCCGTGTACGCGCCCGGGCGAGCCTGCCTGGTATCGACGCCGGCCCGCGCCGGCCGGCGTGCTCCCTGCCGGCCCGGCATGGTGCCGGGCCCGATCGTCACCGCTCCGCGATGGCCACCTCCCTCGATGTCCCGGGGTCGAGCTCGTCCGTCTCCACCCCGTCGATGGCGC
>JAJYJR010000840.1 GCA_021789355.1 Chloroflexota bacterium
GGGACCCCACGTTCACGGGCGGCCACGCCGTGTTCGCCTACCACGACGCCGACGGGTTCTTCGTCATGGACCCGCTGGGCGACCCCGCGCAGGGCTACAGGGGCGAGACGTGGCCCGACGACGTGGTACAGGCGTACGCCTACGGCCTGTCCGGCAACCAGACGGTGCTCTGCGCCGTGCCAGCCACGGAGGATCAGGTGGTCACACTCACCGGGACGCCGGGCTACTACGACGCGCCGCTCGGGGCGCAGATCTACGCGCTCGACGGCGTGACGCCGCTCACCAAGCTGGACTACTACCCCCCCTCGACCGGGATCTACAGCCCCGGCGCGACCAGCCCGACGCAGCGCGCGGTCATCATCGACCACGGCGGCGTCAAGGGCATGGTGGCGGTCATGAACCTGTCCGACCTGACGCTCCGCGGCGGCGCCGTGGTGCCGGTCCCCTCGCCGACCCCGACCCCTGCGCCGGTCATCACGATCCTGAACTGGCTGCCTGCGCCGCTCGCGAAGTTCCTGCAGGACGCGGCGGTCGGGGCGGCCGAGGGCGTGGCGGTGGTCAACCTCGCCCCCTACCTGCCCGTGGCGGGGAGCCAGTTCACCCTGCATCAGGGCGGCGTGCTCGCGGTCGTACTATTCATGGCCGCCCTCAACGGCATCCGCGGCCGGGCCGGGAACGACCTGCCCGCGCTGCTGAACTGGTTGGCGGGACTGATCCAGCCCGTGCCGCAGCCGACCAATGTCACCCCACCGCAGCCCTGACGGGAGGCCGACCATGACGGTCCAGATCACCAGCTCGACCAGTCTACCGTCGGGCACCACGGAACACGTCGGGGCGCACACGCCCCGCTGGACGCTCGACGGTGCCCCGATCACGCACGGCGGCCCGTCCGGCGACGGGTCGGTCGGCCCGGCCATCCTCGCGTTCGACCAGATCGACCAGCTCACCGGGGACCTGACCGGGTCCTACTGGCGCACTACGACCAAGCCGCCCGTCTACATCGAGGCATCTGCCGTGCAGGCGCCCGCGCCGAGGGTGGCGGCGTTCGCGGGCTCGTTCCCGGCGGGCTTCGACGCGGCCATCGCGATGCCGCAGGATGCCGGTCCGGAGCTGGCGCTCTCGGTCAACGAGTACGCCGTGCTGGTGCAGGGCAGCGCCATCGTGGTGGACTTCGCGGCCGAGGGATCGCGATGGATGTGCGACATGATCGGCAACCCCGACTACCAGAACCAGCTGTACGCGCGCCTGCTGGCCCTGACCAACGCGGTGCAGCGGCCCGACCTCAACGGGATGCCCGCGCTGCAGGACGGCGGCGAGATCAACGGCCAGCCGGTGCTGCCCGCGATCACGGCCTGTCAGGCCGAGATCAACCGCGTCGAGCTGGCGGGCACCAACACCGGGCTCGGCGCGCACCGCACGCTCGACCCGGCCACGTTCCTGCCCGCGCTCGTCCACAGCGAGGGCGTCTACGTGGACGGCTGCCCGGAGGTGCAGGCGGCGCTGGAGTCAGCGAAGGTGGCCGCGCAGCCGACGCCGACGTGGGCGTGGAAGGCCGAGTTCGCGAAGGTCTGGGGCCCCATCGTCTACCAGCCGGGCGCGTACCCGTCGTGACGCGGCAGCTCGACGACACCGGGAACCGCTCGGTCGTCGTCCTGTTCGTCCTGACGGTGCTGGCGTGGATCGGTCTGGAGGCGTACTTCATCGCCAACGGCCGGCCCACCATCAGCGCGCGGGTGCGGGCGCTGTACGCGGCGGACCCCGACACCGGCGTCCTCTCGGCCCTCGTGATCGGCCTGCTCACCGCCCACTTCTGGTTCAGCCAGCGGGGGCGCGACTGATGGACGGGATCGCTGCCGCCATCGCCGCGCAGGCCGCCTCGGCCGCGCGTATGCCGCTCCGCATCCCCCTGTCATCTGGACGGTTCGCGGACGTGAGCCTGCCGCGCGACGCGACGGCCGAGGAGCTGGCCGACCTCGCGGCCGTTCTGCTCGGCCCGGTACGCGCGCAGTGCGCGGCCAACCGGCCCGGGGCCTCGGCCCGCACGCGCATCCTCGTGCCGTGAGTCGACCGGAGATGCTGACGGCGGCCTCTCCCGCCTACTGCGAGTGCGGCCTGCCGCTGGCAACGCACCCGCCGCTGCGCGACCCCGGCCCGCTCCGGAGCTGGCACGCGGCGCGCCACCTCGACGAGGGCACGTCGCGCCGCGTGCGGGAGCGGCCGCTGACCGACGCGGCGAAGGCCCACATGCGGGCCCCGGTGACGTGACCCTGCCGGAGGTCCTACTGGGGGCCGCCTGCCTCGCGCTGGCCGTGCTCTGGGTCCGCGCCGAGCTGGCCTCACAGCACCTGCGCGACGACCTGCGAGCGGGGACCGCCAACGCGCGCAGCGCCTCCGAGGCGCTGGAGCAGGCCCGGCAGGCGCTGCAGCAGGCCGGCGACGCGCTGGCCGAGTCCGACCGCGAGCGGCAGGCGGCGCTGGCCGAGGCCGCGTCCCTGCGCCGTCGGGTGGACGGCGTGGAGGAGCGGCGGCGGCGGCTGGCCCTGCTCACCGACGAGGAGCGCGCCGCCCAGCTCGCCGCACGCTGCGCGTGGTGCGGCGGGGTCCACGAGCGCGCCTGCCCGCGGCTGCGGTCGATCCGCTTCCGCCCGGACGGCTCGACTCCCACGGCAGTGGAGTTCTGGGAGCACTGGGACGCCTCCGAGATCATCTGGCCGGAGGACTACGTGGCCGCGCAGGCCGACGCGCTGGCAGACGAGCGCGGCCACGTGGCGCGCGAGCTGACGGTGATCGTGGGCTGAGGAGGTTGATTGGCTGATCCGCTCGCCATCGCGCGCCTGCGGGCCATCGAGAAGCAGCAGCAGTCGCAGCCCGACCCCGGGCTGATGGGCTGGACCGCGCCCGCCGGGATGCAGCCGTATTCCG
>JAJYJR010000841.1 GCA_021789355.1 Chloroflexota bacterium
GCGGCGCGCCGTCCCGCTCCGAGCGCGTCGCGAAGTACAACCGGCTGATGCGGATCGAGGAGGAGCTGGGAACCTCCGCCCGCTTCGCCGGCGGGGACCCGGTGCGAGCCTTCATCCGCTGACGCGCCGACCCGCTGGTCTCGCCGACGGCGATGAGGCTCGCCCGGTCGGGCCAACCGCCTCAGGGCCATGCTGACGCGTGGACCGGAGGCGCACCCGACGGGTCAGAAGCGCACCAGGAACGCCACCAGCACCAGCGCCGTTGACGCGGCGATCTCCACCAGCCCCAGGTGGATCGGCCGCAGGCGATGCGGGCCGTCCGCCAGGCGCAGCTGCAGCGCCGGGAGGACGGCCGCACGTACCGCCAGCGCCACCGCAAGCGCGGCGTAGATCCAGGGCAGCAGCCAGGCCTCGACCGCCACCACCACGACGTGGTAGCCGATCGATGCCGCCACGAACCGGCCGTTGCCCCGTTCGCGGATCATCGAGCGGACCACCAGCACGGAGCTGACCAGGTACAGCCCGGCGACCAGGGTGGCCCGAGCGATCGTCGGGCCGTCCCCCACACCGGCCACGATCGCGGCCGCCGGGACGAGCATGAGCGCCTCGGCTGCCTGGGCGAGACTGGCCGGCAGGCTCCGCGGCCGGCCGCTCATGGCTGCCCACCCGGCGACGGCGGCGGCTGCACCGGCGACGACGACCACCAGGATGAGCCGCGGGAACGCGGCGAGCAGCACCAGCCCTGACATGGCGAAGATTGCGCCGAAGACTGCGGCCGGTTCCAGGTAGGCGCGGCGGCGGGCTCGGATCCAGTCGAGAGCGGCGGTCGAGGCGAGGTAGCCGCTGACCGCAGCCACCAGCAGCAGCGCCTGCCACGGACTCGGACGGCCCGCGGCCACCCCGAGCAGGAACGGGACCGCCAGCATCGCCCAGGCCCCGTGCTGGCGGGGGATCCACCGGGCCCGCGCCGTGCCGCGCGCCACGGCAACCGGAGCGCTGGCGTTCATCGGCGGACGCCGCGCGGCCGTGGCGCGATTCGGCCCGGCCGCACCACCCGATAGCGCCGTGGTAACCCGATCCGGCGCGGTCGCGCCACCCGACTCTGCCGCGCCACCCGGCTCACGCCCGCACGCCTCCGTGCCCCATCCCGACCGCGCGAGCGGGCGAGGCCACGTCGCGCTGGCGTTCGGGGTGCTGGGGATCTGGCCCTTCACCCGGCGGCGAGGACGCCGAGGAGCCCGTAATGTGCGGAATCGAGGCGGAAACGCGGCTCGCCTTCCTCGCCATCCGCATCGGCCCTGACCTGGACGCGCCGGGTTCCTGACGCGGCGCCAGTACGGGCGGCTCCTGGCCGAGTTCTGCTTCCGGAGCGAGTTCCGTGGAGCCCGAACGGGCGTTCAGGACCCTGCTCGGCCTAGTGATGGCTGCCGAGGCTCCATGGCGCTTGGGGTCCGGGACCGAGCGGCATCGATGACGGAACGCCACAGGGCGCCCGTCTCGTCATAGTCCCGCGACCTCAGCAGCTCGTCCAGGCGGGCAGCGACGGGTCCGTTCGGCTCCCGTCGGACGCGCGCAAACACGGGACGCCAGTCGGCGAGCGTCCCATTGTCGAGCAGGTCGTCAAGGGCCGCGAGCGTCAGACGGCGGTGGCGCAGGTGTCGATGCTCCATCCCTCCAGTCTACCCTCGGATGTCGTTCCAGCCAGCCCGACGCGTGGCCACCGCAGAGGCCATCAACGTCGCCGCGCGGCGGCAGTGCGCGACGACCGTCGCCCAGTCGCGCCACTCAGGGGCGAGGCCCTTGTACTCGTCGAGCTTCACCCGGTCAAGGTCGAACGGCCGGGGAGCGGCAAGCTGGCGCATCACCTGCTGGCGCACCGCCCCTTTGTCGTCGCCCTGCGGGTAGAGCGTATCCAGCGGCGCGAGCGCGGCGAGCAACTCGCGGTCAGCGAGCCTGGCGCTGATCGCCGCGACGTCGAGGTAGTCGCGTGTCGCGTTGCGGCGCACCACGAGCCAGCACTTGATCCGCAGAATCTCCCGTCGCGTCGGCACGGTGATCTTGCGACCCGCCGTGTCGAGCGTCGTTGTCTCGAGGGGAACCGCGCGGACGTGGTGTCGGACCGTTGTCAGGATGCCGTCGAGGCTGCCATAGATGGCGACGGGCCGTCTGACGCGAGCCGTCTTCCAGCCGGCAGCAGCCTCCAAATCTTCCAGGACTTCGTCGAACCGAGAGCTCAGACCGGCGATGACATGATCGGCATCCATCGAGCGACGGTGGCCGGCGTCGAGCGCGGCGGCCGTGCCGCCCACGAGGGTGGCGTCAGGCAGGATGCCCTGAAGGCGAGCTGCGGCGTTGAGGAGCCGTTCCCAGTCAGGCAGCTGCTCGGCCATCTCTGTCTCCGTCTGTTCTTCATGGGCTTGGCTCGCCGCGGTGCTCGCTCAGGTCGGCTCGATGCTCTTCGAGTGCGACGATGCATTCTCGTCCCTGTCGGTTGGTACTCTCCTGCCCGCCCTTGCGTGTTTCCCCGCTGACCGGTCGCGGGGATCCGGGTGGCTGGCCGGCGCGTCGTCCACCGTCGCGAGGCGGAGCGGATCGCCGGCAAGCCGGCAGACGAGGGCCCGAGGCCATGACTGCAGCGGGCTCTCACGGTCCGCCCTCCAGAGCGTAGCCCACGTACGCGTCGGGGCCCACGTGGAGGTAGATCACGACGTCGCAGGTCGACATCCCGGCAGCGACCGGGTGCGGCTGGGCGAGCGCGACCAGCGGGATCTGCCCGAGCGACGGTTGGAGGACGACGGGCGCGTGCCCGGGGATGGAGCCAGTCTCGATCTCGGCTCTGGTGAGCACCTGCGTGCTGTCTGCAGCTCGGCTGAACCAGGGACCACACAGGGGGATCGTGGTTGGGATCCCGAAGGCCCCG
>JAJYJR010000842.1 GCA_021789355.1 Chloroflexota bacterium
CGCCGACGACCTCACCCGGGCAACCGCCCTCGCCCTCGCCCGGATCGACGCGGGCACCGATCCGGGCTTCCCGCCGATCTCGCGCGCCGCCTTCGACCCACAGCAGCCGGCGTCCCTGCGCGATCTCGCCGCCGCCGCGGCCACGGCCACCCTGACGACGCAGCGGGCGCGGGTGGAAGGGCTGCTGGCCGAGCACGAGCCCGAGCTGCGCGCCCTGGCCGCCCGGATCGCCGCGGCCGAGCACGGCCAGTTGGGCGGCCAGGAGCTACGCCGTGCCCTGCTCGAGATCGGGCTGCCCGATCCGGGGCCCGTCCTCGAGGGCGGCGCCCACCTCTGATCGGTCGAGGGCTCCGTCGGTCGCGTCCGGTGCACCGCCGGACCAGGATTGCGGCGCGCGCCGACGGGCCGGGGTACCGGAGACGGCGGGCGTCGCGGCGGCCGCGGCCATGCGTCGGCGCTGCGTGTTCGCCGCCCAGCCGGTCGGGCCCGGGGTCCAGGATCCGCCGGACGCGCCGCCGTCAGCGAGGCCCGCGCGGGTGCGCGCCGCCTCGGCGCGTCCGGGCAGCCCGGCCGCCTCCCACCAGTCCGCGGCGTCGAGCGCCCAGGTCGGGTCCGCGTGCCGTTCACTGCGATGCCCGTTGCCGGACAGGGCCGCCTCCCGCGCGGCCGCGTCGGCCGCCCGCATCCGCTCGCCGGCCTGCTCCCAGGCCGTGTGCGCCAGGGCGTGGTCACCGCTCCGCGTCGCGTCCTGCGCGAGCCGGGTCCAGGCCGCCCGCTCGCCGGCCATCGTCGCGGCCACGGCGGCATCGAGCCACTCGTCCCGGCTCGCGCGCAGGCGCGCCTCATGGAGCCAGGCGGCCTTCGCCGCCGAACGCCGACCGAGCCGCGCGAAGGCGACCGCGAGCGCGGGCCAGCCCAGTGTCATCGGCCCCTGCGCGAGCACCTGGGTCCAGGCCGCCCGGGCCCACCGCGGGTCGTTGGCGCGCTCCGCGTCAATAGCGGCCAGCACCCAGTCGCCCGCCGCGGCGTCGCGGGCGGCCTGCCGCAGCCATGCCTCCCGGGTGGGCTCGCGCGGTGCGGGCGGATCGAACAGGCGAAACGGCTCCCGAGGAGATCCTGGTTCCATCGGGCCACCTCACCCTGCCGATGACGCCGGCGACCTGCCGGCCAGTCAGCGGGAGTCTTGCCCGGACAGTGGCGAAGTCAACGGTCCGCGACGATCACGCCGCCGCCTGCGTCCCCTCGACGATCCCCGCCACCTGATCCTGCGGCTCGAGCCATCGGCGGCAGCGCGGCGAGCAGGCGTGTCGCCCATCCCGCGTGCGGCTCCAACCGCCCGGCAGGTCCGCGATGACCCCCTCGCGGCCCTCCTCGCGCTCCACGCTTCCGCACGCCGGGTGGTCGCAGGTCCAGGTCCGGCGCGCCGCATACAGGCGTCCACTCGGCGCCAAGCACAGCATCGCTCCCGCGCTCCTTCGCTCCCCCACCCACACGACGCTCGAGCGGGACCGGCGGGAGCTTCGGCGGAACGCGTGCGCCGTCAAGAGGGGCAGTGCGACAAAGGGGGCCGCTCCAGTGCGGCAGGACCGTGGGGGTTGGTCTTGATACCCGCGAACGTGCGAAGGGCTCGCCGGATCGTGATCTCGATCGTGACCAAGCCCACCGTCCTGCCGCACCGGTTTGGTCGTGGTAACGCAGGCTCGCGTTCGATACCGGCCCGGCCAAGAGGCCGAAGGGTCCTTGACGCAGGGCGCGCGCCGCGACGATCCTCACCTCGTTCAGAGGAACTTCGAGGTGGTCAGGGGCATGAGCCTCCGGTCCGCGTCCCTCCGGGCCTACGTGCTGGCCTTCGGGGCGCTGTTCGGCTACGCCACCTACGGCTACACGATCCAGACCCCGACCGGGCCGGACACCCGCGAGATCTGGGTGTGGGTGGTCATGGCGCTCGTCGGCTCAACCCTGCTGGGGCTGAAGAACCGCCGCATCCGCGACCGACGATTGCGGGCGCGAGTCACCATCGGCGACGGCGTTGTGCTCGTTGCGGCGCTGGCGCTCGTCTTCGCCCTGCCGAGCTTCATCGGCATGCTGAGGGGACTCGTCCTCGTGGCGCTCGTCGCTCCCTACGTGCTCTGGTGCTTCCGCGCCCTGGATGCCGTCGGCGAATGGTGAGGACGTGATGGCGGCGCGGAAGCCCCCGTTGCCGGTGCGGCAGGCCACGACCGTTGGGCTGATCGTCCTGGCGGTCCTCGCCCCGAGCATCAGCGCGCGGTCGGACACGCCGTTCCTGGCGCTCGTCGAAACCCTGGCCGTCGGGATGGTCGCCGTCTTCGGCGCGGGCGCCGTCGTAGTCGCCATCAACCGGCGCCGGGCGCGCCCTCCGGCGCCCCACCGCGGGCCCTCGCTGCACGTGCGGCGGGCGACCATCCTCGGGCTCGGCGTCGCGCTGTTGGCCGAGGCCGCGTTGAGCGCCCGGATGGCCGACCCGATCAAGACGTTCGTCTCGAACATCGTCTTCGTGCTGTGGGTGGCGCTCCTCGTCGCCGCGGCCATCCTCGTGCTCGAGCGGCGGGGCCTGGCCGGACACGCTGGCCCGTAGGGGCATCGGCCCTTCCGGGACTTCGTCGCCGACGCCCCTCCTCATCACGGGCGACGAGTGCGCCGGCCCGTCTGCCCCAACTTCAGCATCGACGAAGATGCACGTTCCCACTGCCCGCATCAACACCCGCTCCGGCAAGAGGTGGACACCCAGTCCGGCAGGAGGTGCTGATGGTGTGCGGCAGGAGGTGGCGATGGCGGTGACATGGCGCGGGCGGGCGGTGGTCTTGCAGAGCAGCCTGCGACACCCACAGCCTATGGCTGGAGGCAGCGCGGCTGGGCGCGTAGATCAAGGGCAGCGGAGAGCGCCGGCGGATAC
>JAJYJR010000843.1 GCA_021789355.1 Chloroflexota bacterium
TGGATCACGGTGTTGATCGGGTCCGTGTACAGCAGGCGCGCGACGAGGAAGCGCAGGAGACCGGGGTACTCGGAGGCATGCCGCGCCGTCCGCGCGATCTGCGCCCACGACCCGCGCAGGTCGATCTCCGTCAGCGCCCGGGCCGTACGCCCGCGCCGCTCGCGGACCACCATGAAGATCGGGACCGCGATGATGGCGAACAGCACCGCGGTAAGGACGAAGCCGAACTCCGTCGGCTTGCCGTCGTGGAACCCCAGGGCCCGCACCGCCGCCGCTCCCACGATCGTGCCCACGTAGCCCAGCCCCACGCCGATACCGCTCACCCGCCCCCGCGTCTCGGCCGTGCTCACCTCGGGGAGCATCGAGTCGTAGTAGATCAGCGCGGCCTGGTAGCCGAAGTTCGCGACCGCGAACACGGCCAGCCCCCACCAGAAGTAGACGCCGAGGACATCGAAGCCGAGCGGGTCGCCCACCACGCCCACGACCGCGGTCGGCAGGATGCACAGCACGGTGAAGAACAGCAGGAACGGCTTCCGGACGCCCGCCTGGTCGGAGACCGCGCCCATGACCGGGGAGACCAGCGCGTTCAGCAGCATCGAGATGCCGACCGCCACGCCCCAGACCAGGTTCGCCTCGCCCTGGCCGCGCCCCAGCCGCGCGTAGAGCGCGAGCACCCAGAGCGGCGCCAGGTAGCTGATGATGTTGAAGCTGAAGATGGTGTTGGCGAGGTCGTAAAGCGCCCAGGAGAACACGCCGAGCCGGGAGTGGTTGTGGGCCTCGTCGGCGGGCGACAGTACCGCGAGACCGGCGCCGGCGGCGACCGCGTCGGTGACCATCGGCGGGATGATACAGGGCGGGGGTAGCATGCTGGGGTGGCCGACGTCGCCGACATCCCGTCCGACCCGCTCGCCTGGCGGCCCCAGTACGCGCGCCCGAGCCGGCGCGCACGCCCGATCGCCGATCCCCTGATCGAGCCGCTCTGGCGGGGGACCCGGGTGCTCGTGCACCTGGACACCTCGCGGCGCGCGCCGGACGGTGGCACCTGGTGCGCCATCCTGGACGGCGAGGGAGAGGACGCCTCGGATCTCGAGCCGGCCGTCACCGCCGCGTTGCGTGGCGCGGTCTCCGCCGCGGACGCGGTCATCGACGGCTACCTGACGGACCAGGCGACGCGCCCCGGCGAGAACGTCACACTGGTGTCGATCGGCCGGCGAAGCGGCAACATCGTGATGGGGCACCGCATCGAGCCGGATGTCGCGCCGCCGATCGACGACGGCACCCCGCGCCCGGTGGCGTTCGTCGCCGTGGACCTCCTCCGCATCAACGGCCAGGACCTCTTCGACATCCCGCTGCTCGAGCGCAAGCGCCTCCTCGATTCGCTGGTGGAGGTGGGCGATCTCGTCCGTCTCTCGCCGTACACGCGGCCACCGGTGGATGGCTGGATGCGCAGCTGGCGCGCCGCGGGGTTCGCGGGCGTGATGCTGAAGGCGGCCAACAGCCGGTACCGACCGGGGGCGGAGACGGACCAGTGGACCGTCGCGCTGGCCACCCAGCAGCGGCGCTGAGCGGCGCGAGGGGCCGCCCATGAGGAGGCCGTCGGCGTGACGGGCCGAGGAGACCCCACCGAGCCCCGGCTCGACCTCGCCATCTCGGTCCGGCGGGCGCGACCCGGGGACACCCACGCCGTGCTCGATTTCGCGCGCGCGACGTGGGACGGGTGGGACTACATCCCGTCGGTCTGGCGATCGTGGCTCCAGGCGCCCGACGGCGTGCTGCTGGTCGCGACCCCCAACGTGCGACACGAACTCGACCTGTACGGCCGCCCGCTCCACCCGGACCGCCCGATCGGGATCGCCCGCGTGGCGATGCTGTCCCCGGACGAGGCGTGGCTCGAGGGCCTGCGGGTGGATCCCGGCGTGCGCAATCGCGGCGTCGCGCGGCTCTTGCACGGGGCGTGCCTCGCGTGGGCCCGGGCGCAGGGCGCCACCAGCGTCCGGTATGCCACGGGCGCGGGCAACGAGGGATCCCACCGCCTCGGCGCGCACCACGGGTTCCGGCTGCTCCGGCCGTGGCGCAGCTACCAGCCGCGCCGCGACGAGGTCGAGGATGCCGACGCGGAGGATGCCGAGGCCCATGCCGCCGGCGCGGACGACGACGCGTTCGCCGACCTGGCCGACGAGGCGGAGGGTGAGATCCCGCTCGACCTTGCCCTGCTGGCAACCGGGGAGGGGCCGGGCGACACGTCGGACACCGGGAGGCAGCATGAGGCGCCCGACGGCGTCGAGGAACCGGGGCCGGGCGAGGCCGCCGGCGAGCCAGGGTCGGGGCAGGGGGCCGCCGCCTCGGCGGGCGCGCCGGCCGGCCGGGGATCGCTCACGCGGGAGATCGGCCACCGCCGCCTGCGGCGTGCCGGCCTGATGCTCGACCCGCGCGCCGCTCCCGAGGAGTGGGCGCCATGGTGGCGTCGGATCGACGCCGATCCGACGTTCGCGCTCGGGGACCGCCTGTACGAGTTCCGCAGCTGGGCCTTCCGGGAGCTGACGATCGACCGGTTCGCGTCACACGTCCGGTCCGGTGACGTTCTCGTCCTCGAGCGCGGCGACCTGCGCGGCCGCGTGCGGTGGGCGCTGGCGATCGTGCCGCTCGGCGAGGCGATCGCGGCCGACGAACGGCCGTGGGCGGCGCTCGTGGCCGGGGACGGCGCCGAGGTGCTGGAGCTGGCCGTGGCCACCCGCGCGGCCCTCGGGCGGCCTCTGCGCCTCCGCGTGCCGGACGGGGCGCCCATGGTGGCGACCCGCACGGCCGCCTTCGTGGCCGCGGGCCTCCCCCCGGCCGACGACACGCTTCACATCCTCGGGCGGGAGCTCCCGCCGGACGCCCTGATCGATGTCGGCGGACCCGGCGCCGTGACGTT
>JAJYJR010000075.1 GCA_021789355.1 Chloroflexota bacterium
GAACAGGTTGTTCAGCACCTTGTGCGGGTTGGCGTCGCGCTTGCACTCGATGACCAGGCGCATGCCGTCCCGGTCCGACTCGTCGCGCAGGTCCGCGATCCCGTCGAGCTTCTTGGCCCCGACCAGCTCCGCGATCTTCTCCACGAGCTGCGCCTTGTTGACCTGGTACGGCAGCTCCGTCACGACGATCGCGACCCGGTTGCCGCGGGTCTCCTCGAAGGCGCACACCGCGCGCATGACCACGCGGCCGCGCCCGTTGGCGTACATCTGGCGGATCGCGTCGACGCGCTCCTGCTGACCCGTCAGCGCGTTGCGCTGCTGCTCGAAGCGGAAGATCGTCGCGCCGGTCGGGAAGTCGGGACCCTTGATGTGCTCGCAGAGGTCGTCGACGGTGAGCTCGGGGTCCTCGACCAGGGCGATGGCGGCGGCGGCGACCTCGCCAAGGTGGTGTGGCGGGATGTTGGTGGCCATCCCGACCGCGATGCCCGAGGACCCGTTCACCAGCAGGTTGGGGAGCCGGCCCGGCAGGATCGCGGGTTCGCGCTTGGTCCCGTCGTAGTTGTCGGCGAAGTCGACCGTGTCCTTCTCGATGTCGGTGAGCATCTCCGCGGAGATGGCGGTCATCCGCGCCTCGGTGTAGCGCATCGCCGCGGCCGGGTCGCCGTCAACCGAGCCGAAGTTGCCCTGCCCGTCCACGAGCGGGTAGCGCATCGAGAAGTTCTGCGCGAGCCGCACGAGCGCGTCGTAGATGGAGACGTCACCGTGGGGGTGGTACTTGCCCATGACGTCGCCGACGATCGCGGCGCACTTGCGATACCCGGCCGCCGAGGACAGGCCCATCTCGTGCATCGTGTAGAGGATCCGGCGCTGGACCGGCTTGAGCCCGTCGCGCACGTCCGGCAGGGCGCGACTCACGATGACGCTCATGGCGTAGTCGAGGTAGGCCTGCCGCATCTCGTCCTCGATGCGGATGGGGAGCACGCGCCCGCGGTCCTCGGTCACTCGGTGGGGCTCCTCTCGATGTGGCGATCGGCCGTCGCGGCCGGCTGCCCGGACGCCGGGCTGGCCGCCATCAGGTCGGCGAAGGCGGCGGCAGCCCGGGATGCCTTGCTGGAGGATCCGGCGCGGGGATCACGGCGAGCGCCTGCGACGCGAACGCGGATCGAGGCCGCCAGTGTGCGGTCGATCGCGGGAAGTGCGTCACGGATGACCCACGCGCGATGCCCGTCGCGGTCTGCGGCGGCACGCGACGCCTCGTCCTCGAGGAACCGCTCCACTGCCGCCGCATCCACCCGGTGCCAGGAGCGCAGCGCCCAGGCCAGGGCCCGCTGCACGTTCTCGTCGGCATCGCCCAGCAACTCGCCGACCAGGTCGAGGGCGGGCGAACCCGAGAGCCTGTGCCGGTCTGCCGGAACGACCTCGAAGGGCAGCGAGGCGACGGTGGATCCGACGAACCGGCGCTCCCAGGGGGACGGCGAGTAGACGAGCTGTTCAAGTTCGGCCCAGCGGAACGGCTCGAGCAGGATGCCGAACCCCGCGACCCCGGCGAGCGTGTCGACGGCGATCCAGTTGTCGGCGGTGCGCGAGAGGCGGCGGATGAGCTGCCAGCTGCGCTCCGGGTCGTGCTCGAGCGAGACGCGCAGCAGGGTGCACGCGACGGTCCGCATCTCGAGGTCGGGCTCTCGCTCGAGCCGCTCGGCGAGCCACAGCGCGACGTCCGGCCGGCGGCGGCAGGCGCTCCGGACCCTGGAGTGGACGGGTGCCGCGAGCGGCGTCCGGATCCCCTGCGCCGCGCCCAGTCCGGGGGTGATCTGCCGAAGGGTCACCAGGTACGCGGGATCGGCCAGACGCGCGTAGCCGGCGTGGAGTTCGGCCACGAACTCCTCCGGCCGGTCGACCAGGCCGGCGACCCGCGCGGCCAGCGTCCGGGCCTGGGGCAGCCGCTCGGCCACGAAGGCGCCGGCGCGTTCGGTCACGGCGCTCGTCATC
The DNA here is from genome assembly GCA_021789355.1 of Chloroflexota bacterium. Next base: position 1,990 of record JAJYJR010000075.1, read on the forward strand.
GGGGCGATCCGCGCGTGGAGGCGAGCCGGGTCATCGGGGAGTGCCGTCGGGCGTGTCCCCGATCGAGCGCGACGGGGGCCACGGTCGCAGGGGGGTCGGCTCCCGCGGTTCGACCGCCGGCTCGATCCGAAACTCGTATCGCCGCTTGAGCTCGTCCTTCCGGTCGGGCGGTGCGTCCATGTAGACCGCCTGGGCCGTGGCGTGGACGGCGCCCGTAGCGGCATCGAGCAGCCGTCCCTCGGTGCGGATGAGCCGACGCCGCCGCTCGACGACCCGCCCCTCGGCGCGCAGCCGCCGCCCGATCGGGACCGGCCGGCGAAAGTCCACCGACATCCGGGCCGTCAGGCCCCAGGAGTCCTCGTCGACCAGCGCCCAGGCCATCACCTCGTCGAGGATCGCGCAGACGATGCCCCCGTGGGCGATCCCCTCCCACCCCATGAATCGCTCGTCGAGGGTGGGCTCGGCCCAGCAGATGCCCGCGTCGGCGTGGAGCCGGAGCCGAAGGCCCGACACGTTGAGCTCGCCGCAGGCGAAGCAACCGTGTGGGCGCATCAGCAGCCGGCGGTCTCCCACCGGGATCTCGGTGACCTCGGGCGCGAGCGCCTCGGGCGTGGATTCGGGCATGCCGTCAGACGTCAAGGTTCCGCACCCGCCGGGCCTCCGAGCGGATGAACTCCCGGCGGGGCGCGACGCGCTCGCCCATGAGCGTGGTGAACACCTCGTCGGCGACGGCGGCATCCTCCGTGTTCACCTGCAGCAGGGTGCGGGTGGCAGGGTTCATGGTCGTCTCCCAGAGTTGCTCGGCGTTCATCTCGCCCAGGCCCTTGAAGCGCTGGATCAGCGGGTTCCGGGCCTTGATCTCCCCGACCAGGCGGTCCCGTTCCTTCTCGTCGGACGCGTAATAGGTGACCTTGCCGGTGCTGATCCGGTAGAGCGGGGGCTGCGCGATGTAGAGGAACCCCTGCTCGATCACCGCGGGCAGGTGCCGGTAGAAGAAGGTGAGCAGCAGCGTGCGGATGTGAGCCCCGTCCACGTCCGCGTCGGAGAGCAGCACGATGCGGTGGTAGCGGAGCTTGGCGATGTCCAGGGACTCGCCGATGCCGGCCCCCAGCGCCACGATCAGGGGCCGGACGTTCTCCGAGCCCAGGATCCGGTCCAGGCGCGCCTTCTCGACGTTCAGAAGCTTCCCCCGCAACGGGAGGATCGCCTGGAAGCGCCGGTCGCGCCCCTGTTTGGCGGAGCCGCCGGCCGAGTCACCTTCGACGATGAAGAGCTCGCTCCGGGCGGGGTCGCGCTCCTGGCAATCGGCGAGCTTCCCGGGGAGCGCGGCACCCTCCAGGGCACCCTTGCGGATGACCAGGTCGCGGGCCTTGCGCGCGGCCTCGCGCGCTCGCGACGCGGTGAGGCACTTGTCGATGACGCGGCGCCCGTCCCCGGGGTTCTCGTCGAGGTACTGGCTCAGGCCATCGGCCACCGCGGCCTGGACCTGGCCCTTCACCTCGGCGTTGCCGAGCTTGGCCTTGGTCTGGCCCTCGAACTGGGGTTCCACCAGCTTGACGCTGATCACCGCGGTGAGCCCCTCGCGGACGTCGTCGCCGCTCAGGTTGGCGTCCGAGTCGCGCAGCACGCCCGCACGTCGGGCCCAGTCGTTGAGGGAGGTCGTGAGGGCGGCGCGGAAGCCGGTCAGGTGGGTCCCACCGTCGACGGTGTTGATGTTGTTGGCGAACGCCAGGACCGTCTCGGTGTAGGTGTCGTTGTACTGGAGCGCCACCTCGATCGCGGTCTGCCCCTCACGCCGCTCGACGTTGATCGGGCGCGCGTGCAGCACCTCCTTGTTCTTGTTCAGGTGGCGCACGAAGCTGATCAGGCCGCCCTCGAAGTAGAAGGATCGCTCGCGGGCAGGCTGGGCCCGCTCGTCCACCAGGCGGATCCACAACCCCTTGTTGAGGTAGGCGGACTCGCGCATGCGCTGGGCGATGGTGTCGAACGACCAGTCGATGGTCTCGAAGACGTCGGGGTCCGGCATGAACCGCGTGGTCGTGCCGTGGCGCCCGGCTGAGGCACCGATCTCGTGGACGGGTGTGGACGGCTTGCCTCGCTCGTACGACTGGCCCCACACGCGGCCGTCGCGGGCCGTCTCGACCGTGAGCCACGCGGAGAGCGCGTTGACCACGCTGACGCCGACGCCGTGCAGGCCGCCGGACACCTTGTAGCCCCCGCCGCCGAACTTGCCGCCCGCGTGGAGGATCGTGTGGACGACCTCGAGGGCATCTTTCCCGGTGCGGTGCCGTCCGACGGGAACGCCGCGGCCGTCGTCCACCACGGCCATGCTGCCGTCCGGGAGGATCGTGACGTCGATCCGCGTCGCGTAGCCGGCCATCGCCTCGTCGATCGAGTTGTCGACGACTTCCCAGACCAGGTGATGCAGGCCCCGCCCGTCGGTCGAGCCGATGTACATACCCGGACGGCGCCGAACCGCCTCCAGCCCCTCCAGCACCTGGATGCTGCTGGCGTCGTACGCCGGCGCCGCCGCGGCCGGCTTGCCGCGGCCGCGTCTCGTGACGTCGACGGTGGGATCGGCCGCAGGAGCTCGGCGCGACGTGGGACCCGTCACGCGAGACCCCCGAGCAGCTTCTCGTAGAGGCGTGCCAGGTCCGCCTCGTCGTAGTACTCGATCACGATGCGACCTCCCTTTCGAGAGCGCGTCAGGCTCACCTTGGTTCCAAGGGCGGTGCGCAGCTCGGATTCGATGCGTTCGGTCTCGGGGTCCTCGCGCGCGTCGCCGGCGGGATCGGTCTCCGGGTCCGTCGAGGCGGCGGCGGACTTGGCGGCAGCGACAGTCTTCAGGCGGCGGGCCAGTTCCTCGGTCTGCCGGACCGACAGCCCTCGATGGGACACGGCGGCGAGCAGAGCCTCCTGCTCCGCGGCGCCTTCGATCGATGCGATGGCCCGTGCGTGCCCCTCGGTGATGGTGCCGTCTCGAACGGCGGCCTGCACGGCGACGGCCAGGTCCAGCAGGCGCAGCGTGTTCGCGATCGTGGACCGCGCCCGGCCCACGCGGCGTGCCACGTCGTCCTGGCTCATCCCGAAGGAGTCGGTGAGCTGACGGTACGCCTCGGCCTCCTCGAGGGGGTTGAGGTCGGCGCGCTGGATGTTCTCCACCAGCGCGACCTCGAGCTGTTCGCGTCCTGCGAGCTGCCGGACCACGGCCGGGATCCGGGTCAGTCCCGCGATCCGGGCCGCGCGGAGACGCCGCTCGCCGGCGATCAATTCGTACCCGTCGATGGTCTCGGTCACCAGGACGGGCTGGAGCACGCCATGCTCGGCGATGCTGGCCGCGAGCTCCTGGAGCGCGGCATCCTCCATGGACTTGCGCGGCTGGTAGGGGTTGGCCCGGATGCGGTCGAGCGGGATCTCCGCCGGCGCGGCCATGGAGGCGGTTGCCGACGGGATCAGGGAGGCGAGACCCCGGCCGAGCCCGCCGCTCCTGGCGCTCATGAGGTCACCTGCGGGGCTGCTGCAACCGGCGCGGTACCGAACGCCAGGGACCGGCCGGATGCCTGGTCGGGCACGCCGGCTTCCCGGCGGACGAACTCGGCTGCGAGCGCCCGGTAGGCCTCCGCGCCCTTCGAGTCGGGGCGGTACAGCGCGATCGGCAGCCCGTAGCTCGGCGCCTCGGAGAGCCGGACGCTGCGGGGGATGATCGTGTCGTACACGGCGCCGTCGAGGTGGCGCCGCGCCTCGTCTCGGACCTCGGCGGACAGCAGGGTCCGGGAATCGAACATGGTGAGGACCACACCGCGCACGGCCAGGGTTGGGTTGAGGTGGTCGCGAACGAGGTTGATGGTCGCGACGAGCTGGCTCAGGCCCTCCAGGGCGTAGTACTCGCACTGCAGGGGGACGAGGACCGAGCCGGCCGCGGTGAGTGCATTCACAGTCAGGAGTCCCAGGCTTGGCGGGCAGTCGATGAGGACGTGGTCATAGCGCGCGGACAGCGGTGCGAGCACCCGGCCGAGCCGACGTTCGCGCTGGGGGAGTGGAGCCAGCTCGACCTCGGCGCCCGCCAGCGAAAGGGCGGCGGGAATGAGGTCAAGGTGCTCGATCCCGGTCGGGACCAGGAGTTCGTCAGCGGTGGCCTCCTCGCAGAGCGCGTCGTAGATCGATCTGCTGACCGAGGACTTGTCGATGCCGAGACCGCTGGTTGCGTTGCCCTGCGGGTCGAGGTCGACCACCAGCACGCGGCGCCCGTTGAGCGCCAGGTAGGCGCCCAGGTTGACCACCGTGGTGGTCTTCCCGACGCCGCCTTTCTGGTTGGCGCACGCGACCGTGTCGCCCCGTGAGGTCTCTCGTCCGTTCGCGCCCACCGATCGAATTCTAGCCGATCGGGCCTTTGCTCGCCCTTACCAATCCCGCGCCTCCGATCGTCGAGGGCTGTTTCACGTGGAACAATGGGACGTCCACGCAGTCGGGTATACTGGCTTCCCGGAGCCGGATCGTGGCCGGGAGACCCCCTCCCGGGCGACCGACGAGCCCGCCGGTCCCGGCCTGGACGCTCGCGGGATCCGACCACGCGTCCACGGAACGCGCCGCCCCAAGCGACCCGCGCCGTAGGCGATCCGGGGCCGGCGCGACCCGGACCCAAGGGAGCACGAACGATGGTGGGGCAGGGGGGCTGCCTGTATACTCTGCCGGCCGATGACCCTGGCGCGTGCTGCGATCTCCCTTCTTTCCGCGCCGTCAGGCGCGACACCCACGAGGAACGGCACGATGCAAGTCGCCCTCGCCGTGGTCGGATCGATCGTGGCTGCGCTGCTGGACACGAGCGTCGCCCCGTTCGCCATGATCGGCGGGGTCAGGCCCGACATCGTGCTGGTCACCAGCGTCGTGGTGTGCGTCTCCATCGGCAGCGAGGCCGGGTTCGTGTGGGCCTTCGCGGGGGGACTGACACTGGATCTGCTCAGCGCGCCGGCACGGCCCGTCGGATCGAGCGTGGTGGCACTCCTCGTCGCGACCGGGGTCGCGGCGCTGGTCGCCCGGTTCGCCGGCCGCAACCGCCTGGTCACCGCGATCGCCGTCACGTTCCCCCTGACGTTCGTGTTCCAGCTCACCTTCGCCCTGCTGGTCGCGGCGGCGCTGGGCGGAGTCCCGGCAGCCGACCCGGTGGGATCCGCCCTGCCGGCCGCGATCGAGAACACCGTGCTGGCCATCCCGCTCGCGCTGCTCGCCCGCTGGATCTGGCTCCGCTGGGGCGTGTACGACCGGATCGACTGGTGACCGGATGACCCCCCTCCTCGACGAGCGCCCGCGGACAGCCCGGCTTCTCCCGCGCTTCGTCCTGTTCGGCCTCGCTGTGGTGCTCGTCCTCACGACGCTCACCGTGCGGCTCTTCTACCTGCAGGTCTCCAGCGGCGGGTACTACCAGGGCCAGGCGGCCGCCAACATGACCGTGCTCCAGGCCATCCCCTCCAGCCGCGGACTGATCACCGACCGCGCAGGGCGCACGCTGGTGGTCAACGTGCCCTCCTTCGCCGTGAAGATCCGGCCCGCGGACCTGCCCTACAGCGAGCGCGACGCGGTGGTCGGGCAGCTCAGCAAGATGCTCGGGATCTCGACCACCGCGATCAACGAGGCGATCGACGGCAACCCCGGTTCGCGCTTCGACCTGGTACGCATCGCGAGCGCAGTGCCGGAGAACGTGGCCCGGCTCATCTCGGAGGAACACATCGCCCTGCCTGGCGTCGAGGTGGTCGCCGAGGCGCGCCGGCAGTACACGTATGGATCGCTGCTCTCGCAGATCCTGGGGTACACCGGTCCCATCGACGCCGCGCAGCTCCAGGCGCTCCAGTCCCAGGGGTACCTGCCGGATGACGTCCTGGGCCAGGCCGGGATCGAGGCGCAGTACGAGCAGCAGCTGCGCGGGACCTACGGCGTCCAGCAGGTGGAGCGGGACGCGTCGGGGCGCCAGATCCAGGTGCTGTCCACGCCCACGCAGCCGCAGGCGGGCGACACGCTGCAACTCTCGCTCGACCTGAAGATGCAGGAGCAGGCGCAGAAGGCGCTCGAGTGGGGGATCCAGGCGGCGGGGCTCAAGAAGGGGGTCATCATCGTGATGAACCCCCAGACCGGCGAGGTCCTCGCGATGGTGAGCGTGCCATCCTACGACGACAACCTGTTCGCCAACGGTATCTCGACCGCCGACTACCAGAAGCTGGTCAACGACCCGACCCAGCCGCTGCTGGACCACGCGATCGGCGAGATCTACCCGCCCGGGTCGACCTACAAGCTGGTCACCGGGAGCGCGGTGCTGGCGGACGGCAAGCTGACGCCGACGCAGACGCTGCCCACGTATCCCTACCTGATGCTGGGCAGCTACCGGTTCAACGATTGGAACGGCGCCGGGTTCGGCCCGCTGACCGTCGAGGGCGGTTATGCCCAGTCCTCCGACACGTTCTTCTACCAGGCGGCGGCGCTGGTGGGGATCGACCGGCTGGCCTACTGGGCCCACCAGTTCGGCTTCGGCTCGCCCACCGGGATCGACCTGCCCGGCGAGGCGAGCGGGATCGTGCCCTCCAACGAGTGGAAGATGCAGACCTTCGGGCAGCCCATCTATCCGGGCGAGACGTACCTCGCCGGCATCGGGCAGGGCTACGACGCGGTCACCCCCATCGAGCTGCTCGACGCCTACTGCGCCCTGGCCAACGGCGGCAGGCTCTACCAGCCCCAGGTGGTGCGCCAGGTCCTCGGCCCCACCGGCCAGGTGGTGCAGGCGTTCGCGCCGAAGCTGCGCGCCCAGGTGAAGATCGACCCCTCGATCCTGGCGTACATCCGCGAGGCGGCGCGCGAGGCGGTGGTGATCCGCCACACCGGCAACGTGGTGGACATGCCGCTCTACGTGGCCGGCAAGACCGGGACGGCGCAGTACGGCACCGTGCGAATCGGTGGGCACCTGCCCATCCACTCCTGGTTCGTGGGCTTCGTCTCACCCTCGGGCGACTTCGCGAAGACCGACTCGCAGCTCGCGATCCTGGCCTTCACCTACGACACCTCCAACAGCATCGGCAACCCCTCCACCGAGATCGTCAAGTACTTCCTGCAGATGCACTACGGCATCACGCAGGACTACCGGCAGCCCTTCCTCATCCGGCCCACCGGGTAGCGGCCTCGCCCGGGTCAGCGTCCGGAACATGACCGCGGTGCCTCCGGCGGCGGCGCAACGCGGATGCAAGTGGCTCCCTGCCACCATGGGCCGGTCTTCGGCTGCACGAGGCACGAATCCCGCGATGACGGACGCCAGCTCCAGCGGACAGGGGTCGCCGGTGCCCTGGGTGGCAGGCACTGCGCAGTGGCGCCCGCCGGCCACCACCGTGCGCGGTCTCGCACGTGTCCCTGCGTCCGCCCCGCCGCGCATGTCGGCCGCGGTGCGGGGACCCGCCCATCCGGGCCGGCCGGCGCAGTGGCTGCTCTCGCGGGCGCGCGCCCTGTGGCCCGGGCTGTCGTCACGCCAGCTGGCCGGGACGCGCGGTGACCCGCTCAGGATCGTCAGGCTGGTGGCTCGACGGAGCAACGAGGCCCCCGAGGTTCTCCTCGCAATGCTGCTGGGTCCACACGCCGGCGCGTCGCCGAGGTGACCGGCACGGAGCACCGGGAGACGGGCCGTCCAGACGCGCCCGTGCCGATCGAGGCCGAACGTTGTGGGTGCGACTATGCTGCAGGTGGGGACACCACGACGCACGGGAGCGGTCCCCGCGAGGAGGGGACGTGGTCGTCCATGCTCGGTCCTTGGCCAGCCTGGTCGCGCTGGCCCTCGTCGCCGCGCTGCTACCGGCCGGCGTCGTCGCCGCCCCGCCCGCGGTCACGACCCGGGTCCCGCCGCCCGCGGCCGTCGCTCTCCCGGACGTTGCCCGGGTTCCGCCCGCGCGCCCGCCGGTCGCCCTCTCGCGGACGCTCGACGGCGGCCTCGCCTCGCTCGCCGAGGCGTCCGGGGCATTCGCGGCCGGGATCCGGTGGGGCCCACTTGTCGCCGGTGGCGGGTCCGGGGGACCCGAGCTGCCGGTCTCGATCACGATCGCGCCCTCGGCACGGCGCAGCGTGGAGGCGGCGCTCGTCTCGATCGGCGGGCAGATCGCGAACACCGACGCGCGGGGCGTGGAGGCGTACGTCCCGCAGCGCTCGCTGGCCGCGCTGGCAGGCATCGCCGGCGTCGAGCAGGTCGACCCGATCCTCCCCCACGTGCTGGCGGGCACGCTCGCGGACGCGGTGACGCTGCAGGGGGGCACGGCCTGGCAGGCCGCCGGCACGAGCGGAGCCGGGGTGAGCGTGGGGATCATCGACGGTGGGTTCTCCGGGATCCGCTCCCTCCTGGGTGTGGACCTGCCCGCGACCGTCCATGCTCGCTGCTACACGGCCGTGGGCGCCTACACCACGGACCTGTCGGCGTGCGAGCAGGGCGGTGAGCCACACGGCACCGCCGTCGCGGAGTCGGTGGCTGCCATGGCACCCGCGGCGTCCCTCTGGATCGCCGACCCAACCTCCCAGGACGACCTCCTCTCCACGATCGACTGGATGACCTCCAACGGCGTGCGGATCATCAACGCCTCGTGGACCGACACGGGGTTCGAGGGCCCGGGCGACGGGACCAGCCCCTACGCGGACACTGCGTACGCGCTGGTGGATCGTGCCGTCTCGCGGGGTGCGCTCTGGGTGAACGCGGCCGGCAACTCGGGCGAGCAGGGCTGGATCGGCCCCTGGCGCGAGGACGCCAACGGCTGGCTCGAGTTCTCGGGGACCGACACCTCCAACCGCATCACGCTGCAGCAGGGCGATCACGTGGTGGTGTCCCTGCGCTGGTCGGATCCCTGGGGCCGTGCCTCCGACGACTACGACCTGGGGCTCTACCAGGCCGGTGATCCCATCCCGGTCGCCTCGTCCAGCAACCTGCAGAACGGGACCGGGGACCCGGTTGAGACGCTCGAATACGACGTGCCGACCACCGGCCAGTACGAGATCTCCGCCCACCGAAGCTCCGGGGGGGCGGCGGCCCGTGTGCAGCTGCTGGTGCAGTCCGAAATGGAGGCCCCCCTCGAATACCACGTCGCCCAGGACACGCTGACGGCGCCGGCCGACGGCCGCAACCCCGGGATGCTCGTGGTCGGCGCCGTCGACGTGAGCAGTCCGTCGACCGTCGAACCGTACAGCGGCCAGGGGCCGACCCTCGATGGCCGCATCAAGCCGGACCTCGTGGCCATCGATTGCGCAGACACAGAGGCGATCATGACGTTCTGCGGCACGAGCCAGGCCACGCCCTTCGTCACCGGCGCCGTGGCCGACGTCCTGTCTGCCCACCCCGGATGGACCACGGCCCAGCTGGTGCAGTACCTGACGCAGCATGCGACGGCGATCGGCTCTCCGGTCCCGAACTCGACTGCCGGATACGGGCGCCTGACCCTCGGGCCGCCCCCCAACGTGCCGGCCTCGCTTCGCTTCGTCGCCGAGCCCATCGGCGGGCTGGCGGGCTCTCCGCTGGTGCCGCAGCCCTCGGTCGAGATCCTCGACGATCTCGGTCAGCGCGTGGCCGCCGGCCCCGGAGCCACCCTGAGCGTGACGCTCGGGGCGGAGACGCTGGCGGCCGGTGGAGCAGCGGGCACTCCAGGTGTCGCACTCGCGCCGGACGCGTTCACGTGCGCCGGTGGCACGACAGTGGTGGCCGTCGCGGGCGTCGCGCAGTTCACCGGGTGCACGATCCGCGACGCGGCCCCGAACGTGGCCCTGACGGCGAGCGCATCGGCCCCGCCGTCACCGGGCGGTGCCGCGCTGCCGCCGGCGACCTCCGCCGCGTTCGTCGTGGATCCCGCGACCGTGCCCGTCCCGACGCTCACGGTGACGCCGGCCGCGCCGACGATCACGTGGGGGTACGGAGTGTCGCTGGCGGTCCACGTCGCGGCCCCGCAGGGTGGTCCGCCGGTGGATGGCCGCCAGGTACAGCTGCAGGCATCGGCGGACGCGATCACGTGGGGCACGATCGCGACGCTGTCCGCCGACAGCGCCGGCGACGCGACGTTTACCTACCGGCCCGCCACGAACCTGTGGTACCGCGCGATCGCGCCCGCCTCGAGCGATCTCGGCCCGGCGATCTCCGCGCCGGCCCGGGTGGTGGTGCGGCAGATCGCGTTGCTTCGACCTGCGTACGGCGCGGTGACCAGGACGGTCGCCCAGGGCTCGACGCTGACATTCACCACCACGATCCGCCCGACACGGCCCGAGCTGCCCGCGCCGGTGGCCACCTTCCGGCTGTACCGGCTGGTGTCCGGCCGCTGGGTCCTGGCCCGGCAGCAGCGCGTCGCCGTGGATGCCAGGGGCGTTGCCTCGTTCACGTGGCTCTCTGCGACCACGGGCCGGTGGTACGTGGTCGCCTCCGCGGTGCCGACGCCGCTCAACGCCAACAGCGCCTGGAGCCCGCCCGATCGCATCCTCGTGCGCTGATCAGTCGTGGCCTCGCCGCAGGAGCCCGAAGCGGCGCCGGGGTGCGGCCTCGGGCTCGTCGCCCGGCTCCGCGGCACCGGCCACGATCGATGCGAGGCGGGCGAGCCGCTCTGCCGGCTCCGAGCGGGGTGCCGCCCGAACGACCGGCACGCCCTCGTTGACCGCCTTGGCGAAGAGCAGGTCGTGGTGGGGCAGCTCGAGCGCGACGGTGGTGCCGAGGGATTCCTCTATGTCGGAGCGCTTCAGCGGCTCGTGGGCGAAGAGGTGGTTCACGACGTGGAGCGTCCGGTCCGTCAGCCGCTGCTCACCCAGCACCTGCTCGACCGACACGAGCGCGCGCAGTGAGGGGATCTCGGGGAGCGTGACCAGCACGATGCGATCTGCGGCCCCAAGGAGCGCCAGCGCCCGTTCCCCGAGCGTGGCACCTGCATCGACGACCACGAACAGGTACGCGGCCCGGACGGCCTCGAGGGCCGCGACCAGGTTGGTGCCGGTGAGCCGGTCCGCGTCCTGCGGATCGTCGGGAAGGCAGAACACGTCGAGCGTGTCCGCGTAGCGTTCGGCCGCCGCGCGGACGCCGTCCTCGTCCGGGTCGGCGAGCACGTCTCCCAGCTGGTGCCGCGGCTTCAGGTCGAGGTGGGTCGGTACCTGCCCCAGGGGCACCGCGAGGTCGATCAGCGCGACCTGCCCTGGCTGGCGCTCCGCGAGGCCGAGCGCGACGTTCACGGCGATGGTCGTGGTCCCGACCCCGCCCTTCGCGCCGAAGAACACGATCGCCTGGTGCTGCCGCGTGGTGACCGTGGGCTGCGACGGCACCGGTGCGGCTCCCCCGGAGCGCTGGTACCGGAGGGTCAGTGCGTCGACCCTGGCCTCGAGCTCGCGAGCGTCGAAGGGGCGCACGATCACGTCGTCGGCACCCGCCTCGAGCAGGCGTACCCGCTCGTCCACGTCCTTCGTCTGGGCGAAGCACAGGACGGGCAGGGGAGCGGCGGACGGGCGGGCACGCAGGTCATGGACGAGCGTCGCGGCGTCCGTGCCATCGCCGGGAAGGTCGACGAGCAGGACGCCATGCCCGGCGGCCCCCTCGAGCAGCGCGGCCCTGTCGGCCGCTATCTCGACCGTGTGACCGGCGCCTCGAAGAATCTCCGCGATCCGGTCGGCCTCGGCCGGATCGGCCTCGAGCAGCAGGATCGAGCTGGCCGGCACGGTTCTCCTCCGGTTCATGGGATGAACGGACGGCGTCAGTCTAGCAGCGGCCCGGGTGCTATACTCCGCCGGTCCTTTCGGCTCCGCCGCAGGATCGTGCCCGCATGGCAATCCGATCCCGATCGGGGCATTTCCCACAGGAAGGAGAATCCTGGCGCATGCGCCGTTACGAACTCATGCTCGTCCTTCGGCCGGACCTGGCCGAAGAACGCGTTCAGGCCACGCTTGACCGCATCACCCGCTCGATCAGCGCGGCCGAGGGCCAGCTGGTGAAGGTGAGCCCGTGGGGCCGCCGCCGGCTCGCGTATCCCATCGGCCCGCATCGCGAGGGCTCCTACTACATCGCGCTGTTCGACGCTCCATCGGCCGCGATCGAGGAGCTGGAGCGCGGGCTCCGCATCACCGAGGAGCTGCTGCGGTACCTCGTCACGCGCGTGGAACGTCCTGCCGCCCGCCGGGCCGACGTCGAGGTCGCGCCCCCCGAGGAGGAAGAGGAGGAGCCGCGCGGCGAGTACATCGACGAATCGGAGAGCGAGGCCGCCCCGGCCGCGATCGACTAGCAGCGCCGCTCCGCGAGCGGGAGGGTGCCATGTCGCTCAACAAGTGCATGATCATCGGCAACCTCGGGCGCGATCCCGAGATGCGCTACACGCCCAGCGGGCAGGCCGTGACCCAGTTCACGGTCGCGGTGAACCGCAACTACAAGGGGGCGAACGGCGAGTGGCAGGAGGAGACCGAGTGGTTCCGCGTGGTGGCCTGGGGGCCGCTCGCGGAGCGCACCGCGGG
>JAJYJR010000844.1 GCA_021789355.1 Chloroflexota bacterium
CGGCCCGACGTATCGGGCCATCTTCGCCCTCTGCTACGGGCTCGGACTGCGCGCCGGCGAGGCGTGCGGGCTGCGCGTGGGCGACGTCGACGCCGAGCGCGACCTCCTGGTCGTCAAGGGTGGCAAGTTCGGCAAGAGCCGCCTCGTCCCGCACGGGCCGCGCATCGGCGCGCTGGTCCGCGAACAGGTCGAGCGCCGGCGGGCCGCCTGCGCGGCGTGGGACGACCGGCTGCCCTTGTTCAGCTTCGACGGGCGCACCTGCGTGCATCCGGGCACCGCCAGCCAGACCTTCCATCGGCTGGTCGCCAGCCTCGGGCTCGCTGTCCCCGACGGCGTCGCACCGCCGCGGCTGCATGATCTGCGTCATGCGTTCGCGGTCGGCTGCCTGCTGCGCTGGTATCGCGAGGGCCTCGACCCCGGGAGTCGGCTCCATGCGCTGTCGACCTTCATGGGCCACGTCGATCCCGCCTCGACGGCGGTCTACCTGACGATCACACCGGCGTTGCTGGAGGAGGCGAGCCGGCGCTTCGAGGCCTTCGCCGAGCCGGCGTGGGCGGAGGCGGCGCGATGAGCGACGCGCCGCCGCTCGGGTCCCTGCTGCACTCCTTCTTCGTCGACCACCTGATCACCGTGAAGGGCCTCCGTCCGGCCTCGGTGCGCAGCTACCGGGACACGATCCGGCTCTTCCTGCTCTTCGTCGCGGCCGACAAGCGGTGCAGGCTCACCCGCCTGTCCCTCGGCGACCTCAGTTTCGAGCGGGTCCGGGGGTTCCTGCGACACCTCGAACAGGAGCGGGGCAACCACGCTCGCACGCGCAACCAGCGGCTGGCTGCGCTGCACAGCCTCTTCGAGTACCTCGCCACCCGCTCACCCGAGATGCTCGGCCTCGGTCAGCAGGTGGCCGCCATCCCGATGAAGCGGGTGGCCCCGCCCGAGACGCACTTCCTCGAACGCGACGAGGTCGAGGAGCTCCTCCGTCGGCTGCCGCGCGAGGGCCGGCTCGCGTTGCGGGACCGGGCCCTGCTCGTGTTCCTCTACAACACCGGGGCACGCGTGCAGGAGGCGGCCGACCTGCGCGTCGCGCACCTCGATCTCGGCGAGCATCCCCTCGCGCGTCTCCACGGCAAGGGCGACAAGTGGCGGACCTGCCCGCTCTGGCACCAGACCGCGCAGCTGCTGCGCTCGCTGCTCGGGTCGTTCGATCCGCCGCTCGGGCCCGAGACGGCGGTGTTCTCGGCACACGGCCATGCGCTGACCCGCTTCGGCATCTACAAGCTCGTGCGCCGCCACGCCGCGCGCCTCGACGACCCGCGGACGGGCCGCAGGATCAGCCCGCACATCTTCCGCCACACCGCCGCCGTCCACCTGCTCGAGGCGGGCGTCGAGGTGAACGTGATCCGCGGCTGGCTGGGCCACGCCGATCTCACCACCACCAACCGCTACGCCGAGATCAACACCCGGGCCAAAGAGGCAGCCCTCCGAGCGGTCGAGCCTTCGGACACTTCGGTGGGATCCCGGACGACGCCAATCTGGCGATCGGACGAGTCCCTCCTGAACTGGCTCGCCTCGCTCTGATCGTTATGTGGCCGGTGGCGGCAAGGTTCAGCCGTCCATCAACGTGATCGCCGCTCGCCGGCGGCTCCTGGCCACATAACCCGCTCGGCCACAGAAGCCGGAATATGTTCCCGGGAACATATTCCGGCACCAGGATCGCCGGGACCGCGCCATAGAACGCGAACATGTGCACGTGCGCGTCGACCCAGTCGGGCAACGCCTGGGAGGCCACGGCCTCGGCATACGTGTAGTTGGAGGCGCCCAGCACGGCCACGAAGAGCTGCGCCTCGGTCACCTCCCCGCTCGTCGGATCGACGATGGGGAGCGTGTCGCCGGGGAAGTCGAGGAAGCACTTCTCGCCCGCCCGGTGCTCCTGGCGCATCACCACGTCGAGCCTGCGTTGCCAGCGCCGGTAGTGGCGAACGAACTGCGTGTACTGGTAGCCGTCGGGGTGGGCGGTCTTGAACTCCAGCCAGAGCAACTGGAGGGTGACGCCCTTGCGCCGCAGCTCGCGGTGGACGGTCGGCCAGTCGGGCACCGGGCGCGTCGGGCCCGGTGGCAGCGCGGCCGACGTGAAGAGGCGGGCCTCCAGGGCGGCGTCGTCCATGTCATCGGGCAGCGGCCAGCCGAGGCCGGCCCGCCGGAGGCGGGACAGGTAGTCGGCCACCGTCGTGTACGGCATCCGGAGCGCGGCGCCAACCTGGCGCCGGCTCAGGCCCTCGGCGAACGTGAGGCGGAGAACTTCGCGGATCTTGCGCATGGCAGAGCGGGGGCGCGGCATCGGCATCTCTCCTCGAACGTCCGTTCGGATCGTCCGAGGAACGATGCGGTGCCCTGGCTACCTCACGCCGGGCGCCCCGGCAGCCTCACCGCGGGGTGATCGAAAACTCCGAAACAGCTGATCGGATTGGAGCGAAACGGGTGATCGGATTGGAGCGAAATCCGCACCCCACGGCGCACCCTCCCCGCGCATGGGTCCCGGCAGGCAGAGGAACCCCCGGCCGGCACTGGCCGGGGGTTTTCTCTATCTCCCGGCCAACTGCCCACCCGCACCCTGCCCCACTCAGCCGCCTGTGAATGAAGACGGGGCCCCGAGCAGCCGCCGGTGGAAGGTCCCCGGGGTCAGGGGTTCGTCGTCGTGTAGCGCAAGTCGAGACGTGCCCCCGAGCCCGGTTTCACCGTGATGGTGACGGGCGCAGGCGTGCCCGAGGCGCCCGGGACCGACTCCCCGACGATCGTGTAGGTGCCGCCGCCGGGCTGGACGAACTCGTAGCTGCCGTCCGCCTGGCTCGTCGTCCGGTCAATGACGCCGTATTGGCCGAACCGCTGCTCGATGACCGCCCCCGCGAGCGGCTTG
>JAJYJR010000845.1 GCA_021789355.1 Chloroflexota bacterium
CCCGCCCGGGCGATTGGGAGGCCGGACGCCGACTGCTGCTGGACCTGGAGCTGGTGACCGCGCCGGTCTGATACCGCGCACCGGTCTGGCATCCCGGCCCGACACCGGTCTGGCATCCCGGTCCGACACCGGTCTGATACCCCGCGCCAGCCCGACATCCTGCCCCGCAGGTCGTTGACAAATAGAACGTCCGTTCTATCATGAGTCGGGCGATGAACCGTCCGACTCAGCTGCCTGATCACCCGGCCGACCCGTCGAGGGATAGCCTTCCTCGGTCGATCGAACGCCCAGTCGGTCGACCACCTCGGTCGATCGAGCGCCCATCCGAGCGACCACCTCGGTCGATCGGGCCGCTGGCTGGCCTTTCTCGGCCGGTCGAACCCCTGGCCGCAGCGCTCGCGCGTCTCGAGGCGCGCTGGGGGAGTGCGGCAATCCGGCTTGGCGACGGCCGATCCGCTTCGCTCTCGGGCGGCGCCCCACCTGGCCTGACGTCGAGCGGAGAACCCCCCATGTGGCCCGCCCCGAACGGCGGTACGGCCGGAGGGACCGTCCCGACCGGCGGAGGTCCTGCCGGCTCCGCGCCGGAACCCGCGAGCGTGTCCGCCCGTGCCCTCCCCGTCGAGGGCGCCCTCGCGCCGGTTCCGTTCACGGTCGCCGACCCGCCACCGGACCCTCTCGCCCCCGCCGACGATCGAGTCGTCCCCACGGGCTTCCCGGCGCTCGATGCCATCCTGGGTCCCGGCGGGCTCGTGCGCGAGGCCCAGGTGACGCTCCGAGGTGATGCGTCGAGCGGCAAGACCACGCTTGCCCTCCGGCTCGTCGCGGAGGCGCAGGCGCGCGGGGCGATCGCCGCCTGGTTGGACCTCTCCCGTGCCTTCGACCCGCTCGAGGCCGTGTCGCGTGGCGTGGACCTGGCCTGGCTCCTGGTGCTCCGGGCGCCCGATGCGACCGAGGGACTCCGGCTCGCCGGCGCTCTGCTCGGGGGGCGTGCGGTCGAGGTGCTGGTGGCCGACCTGCCCGAGCGGATGCCGATGGACCGGGAGGCGCTGCTCCGGCGACTGGCGGCCCGCGCCAGGCAGGCCGGCGTCCGGCTCGTGACGCTCGAGCCCGCCGGCCTCGCGCCGTCCCTGCGGGGCGCGCTCGCCGAATCCGCGGGGGTGGGGCTCGATCTCGAGCGCCGGGCCTGGATCCGGGCCGGGCGGGACGTGGTCGGGCAGCGCACGCAGGTCACCGTGGCGAAGAACCGATTCGGGCCGCCAGGCCGCCGCGTCGAGCTGGAGATCCGGTACGCCGACGAGGGCGACCGGGACCGTGGCATCGAACGGCTGCTCGACGTCCTCCCGCATGCGTCCACGCGGCGATCGCCGGCCACGTCCCCGCCGGGGCCGCCTTCGCGGCCGTCATCGGCATCCACGCGGCGATCGCCGTCCACGTCCCCGCCGGGGTCATCGTCCACGTCCCCGCCGCGATCGCCGACCGCTTCGTCATCGGAGATCGCCATCGTCGGTTCGACCCATGAGACTGCTCCATCTCGGCTGGCCCCACCTGCCCCTCCGGCTCGAGCGTGCGTCGCGCCCGCTCCCCGATCTGGCCGTCCTGGGGGGTCACCCCTGGGACGCCGGACGGGTCCTCGACTGCAGTCCCGCAGCGCGCCGCCAGGGTGTGCGGCGCGGGATGAGCCTCGCGGCCGCGCACGCGCTCGTGCCTGACGCCACTTTCCTCGTCCCCGACCTCGATCGGTACCGTGCTGCCGCCGAGGCGGCCCTGGACGCGCTTGCCGCGTTCGCGCCGTACGTCGAGGGGGAGGCGGACCCGGGGAAGGATGGGTTCGGGGGCGCGTACCTCGGGATCGACGGACTCGAGCGGCTGTGGGGCGAGGAGCCGGTCCTGCTCGGGCGGATCGCGGTCGCTCTCGCGCCGCATGTCCCCGGTCCGGTCCGCGCGGGGATCGCCGGGACGCGGTTCGGGGCGCTCGTCGCGGCCATCGTCGCACGGGAGCGGCTTCCCGGGGCGGACGTGACCTGGCTCGCCGTGCCGGCCGGCGATGTCGAGGCGGAGGCCGCCTTTCTCGCGCCGCTGCCGGTGACGTTCCTGCCCGCCGCGGCCGGGACGCAGGAGCGGCTGCGGGTGCTGGGCGTGCGGCGGATCGGCGAGTTCGCGGTACTCCCGCGATCGGCGGTGATCGCGCGGTTCGGCGCCGAGGGCGGGTTCCTCCACGATCTGGCGAGCGGGTGCGACGGGCGGAGGATCCTGCCGCGACGGCCCGCGGAACGGCTGCAGGCGGAGGCCGAGCTGGAACCGCCGGTCGAGTCGCTGGAGTCGCTCCGTTTCGTGCTGCACCGGCTCGCCGACGCGCTGTGCGGGCAGCTCCTCGCGCGGGGGGTCGGCGCGACCCTCGCCCGGCTCGAGGTGACGCTCGAGACGGATGATCCTCAGGGTGGCGGCCGGAGAGACGGGTCGCGCGAGCCGGTCAGCCCGCTCCGCGTCGAGCAGCCGCTCCGCGTCGAGCAGCCGCTCCGCGTCGAGCAACCGCTGCTCGGGCCCACCGCTCGGCCCGAGGCGGTGGAGCGGCTCCTGCTGGCGCGCCTCGAGACCAACCCGCCGGTGGCTCCCGTCCAGCGACTCTCCCTCGAGCTCGCCGGCATCGTTCCCGCCGAGGGACGCCAGCTCGGACTCTTCGAGCCACAGGCTGCGCGGGCCGCGCGCCTCGAGTGGCAGCTTGCCGATCTCGCGATCCGCTTCGGCGAGGGGCGCGTGCTGCGGGCGACGATCCGTGACCCGGAGGCGCGGCTGCCGGAGGAGCGCATCGCCTGGACGGAGGCATCGCCGGCGGAGGCACGGTCGGGAGAGGCATCACCTGGAGCGGTACGGTCGACAAGGGCGTCTCGGCCCGGGTCTCTGCCCCCCCGA
>JAJYJR010000846.1 GCA_021789355.1 Chloroflexota bacterium
GGCGAACGGTTCGGGGTCGTCACCCGGGTGGCCCACCAGCTCGGGATCGGCCCCGAGTCCCTGCGCAAGTGGGTCCACCAGGCCGAGGTCGACGGCGGCAGGCGAGCGGGGCTCACGACCGAGGAGCGGGCCCGGATGAAGGAGCTCGAGCGGGAGAACCGCGAGCTCCGCCGGGCCAACGAGTATTCGAGCCCGGAAAATCCGGTGCCCGCTGGCACCTGCATCTCCCTGTTTGCCTTGCCCGGGCTCGCTGCGGGGTAGTACGTTCGTACCGATCTTGGCCGCGTCCCCGGCGACCGCACGAGTGCTCGGCCGACACGCTGTTCTTCGGAGCGTTGGGCGGATTGAGGGATCACATGCGCAGATTGCTCGTCATGGCGGTCGGTTTGTTGGCGACGCTACTTGTGCCAGCATCGGCCGCCGCCATCACGAACGGGGTGCCCGACGGTAACGGGCACCCGGAGGTCGGGGCGCTCCTCGCGCCGACCGCCTATTCGGACGGCACTTGGGAGGTCTGCTCGGGCACGCTTATCTCCCCGAACGTGTTCCTGACCGCAGCCCACTGTGACCAGGGGCTCGCGACCGTCGAGGTCACGTTCGACAGCACATACACCCACGGCACAAGCGTGACCTACAGCGGGACGTGGCACGCCGATCCCGCCTACAACAAGTCGCAGAGCGACCCCCAGGACCTGGCAGTTGTGGTGTTCGACGAGCGCGTGCCCATCGAGCCCGCCCAGCTGCCGCAGGCCGGATCGCTCGCTGCGCTCGCGCATGGCGCGGCCATCACGTCGGTCGGCTACGGCGCTCAGTCGGTGACGGTCGACAAGGGCCATGTCTTCCATTACGCCGACGTGCGCTACGTCGCCACGGGGACCCTGAACGCCCTCACCCCGGCCTGGCTGCGTAACTCGATGAACCCGGCCACCGGCAACGGCGGCACCTGCTACGGCGACTCGGGCGGTCCGAACTTCCTGGGCGCCGGGGCGAGCGAGACGGACATCGTGGCGGCGACGACGATCACCGGGGATGCCATGTGCCGGGCCACCAACGTCGACTACCGGTTGGACACGCCGTCCGCCCGTGCCTTTCTCGGGCAATATGTCGCGCTGCCCTGACGCCTGAGCCGGCGCGGCTGGTGAGATTGGCGCCGTCCCATGAATCCCGCGTTCCGTGCAACGCACGCCTGGGCCGCCAGGAGCACTGTCAGAGTGGCTGTCCCGCGGTCGCAGGCACGATCTCACCATCGTGGTGCGGGGCAGCGTCAGCCATGCAGGAAGGCGACCGCCATCGCGATCGCGGGCGCACAGGATCAACTCGCCGCGAGCCTGCGCCGAACACGCACATGGGCTCATCCACCACGCTGCACGCGGTCCACGCAGTGGGTTTGACGTGGCTGTCCCTGGGGCCGTCAGCGGCGCCCTCGACGGGCCGGCGGAGGGTCCCGGAGGCCGCATTCACGCGTGGAACGGTGGTGAGCCGGCTGGGATTCGAACCCAGGACACGAGGGTTAAAAGCCCCCTGCTCTGACCGCTGAGCTACCGGCCCGGACAACAGCGTAGCGGTGGGAACGCGGAGGCGTGAAGCGGGTCCGGTGCCCGCAGCCGGCGCTCGCCTGCGCCCGTGGCCGCCACGTCCACGGGACACTGCCACGTACGTCCACGGGACGTCACCACGCGGACTACCATCTGCGGTGCCAGGGAGGTGGCGGTTCGGGTTCGGGGAGGAGGCGCTGGTGGGATCGAGGCGGCTCGTGCTCGTCGTGGACGACGAGCCGTGGGTCGGCAAGCTCGTCGCCGCGGCACTGGCCGACCAGGGGTTCGACGTCGAGACCGCCGCGGGCGGAGAGGCCGCGCTCGCGACCTTCGAGCACCTGAAGCCCGACCTGGTGCTGCTCGACGTCCTGATGCCCGGCATGGACGGCCTGACCGTGCTCCGCCGCATCCGCGCGATCTCGCCGGTCCCGGTGATCCTGCTCACTGCGAAGGGCACGCCTGGCGACATCGCGGGCGGCCTCGACCTCGGCGCCGACGACTACATCGCGAAGCCCTTCCACCCGGACGAGGTGGGGGCACGGATCCGTGCCGTCCTGCGCCGGACGCCCTCCGGTCCGGCACGCGTGGTCCACGTGGCGGACATCGACATCGATCTCGGACGCAGGACGGTCACGCGCGGCGGCGAGCGCGTCTCGCTGACCCGTACCGAGTGGCTGCTGCTGCAGGAACTGGCCGCCCACACCGACCGCGTGGTCCTCCACACGCAGCTGCTGACCGCGGTGTGGGGGCCGCAGTATCGCAGCGAGTTCAACTACCTCCGGATCTGGATCAGCCGGCTGCGCCGCAAGCTCGGCGTGCCGGTCGGCTCGAGCGGACCCATCCGGACGTTCCAGGGGATCGGCTACCTGCTGGACACCCACTGGACGGGGGAACCGGAGGGCGGGCCCGAGGGGGGCTCCGAGCTTCCCCCCGAGGCGTCCGTCGAGGCGTCCCCGGACGCGGGCTCCCCGGACGGCGACCTGGACCCCGAGCCGTCCGCCACCCGGCGGTAGACCCGCTCGTAGGCGTCGACCATGCGGTCGGCCGAGAAGCGAGCCAGTGCGCGTTCGCGGATGCGGACGCGGTCCAGCGACCGGATCCGGTCCACGGCCAGCGACGCCTCGAGCACGTCGTCGACCAGGAACCCGTCCACGCCGTGCTCGATGATCTCGGGCAGGGCGCCTGCCTTGCGCCCGATCACCGGGGTCCCGGCCGCCAGCGACTCGATCGCCACCAGCCCGAAGGGCTCCGGCCACGCGCCGAGCATGAGCGTGGCCAGCGCGCCGGCGTAGAGCGCGTCGCGCTGGGGCGGTTCGATCTCGCCGAGATACTCGGCCACACCCTCGCGAACCGCCGGCTCGAGGACCTCGCGGTA
>JAJYJR010000847.1 GCA_021789355.1 Chloroflexota bacterium
AAGCGGTTCTGCCTCTCCGTCCGCGTCAATCGAGACCAGGACGTCCCATCTGTCCGCACGGCGCAGGGCTTCTCGGAAGCCTCGACGCAGCGCGTTACCCTTGCCAATGCTGCGCTCGGAGACCACGTTGGCACCGGCGGCGTCAGCTAGTGCAGCCGTCCGATCCATTGACCCGTTGTCCACGACGATGACCGCGTCGCAGGCGATCAGCAGCGACGAGACCACCGTGGCTATGTGGTCTTCGGCATCTCTGGCGGGTACGAGTCCGATCCTCTGACTGACCACGCTGAAAACGAGCCTCGGGTTTGTTCAGCTTGATCATGCTGATCGTAACGGTGATCGTACGGGCTATGGCGGACGCTACGATCTCCTCTTCTGCCGGATACCCGCCGGCGGGGAGTCGCCCATTGACGAGCCGAGACTCGATCGTCAAACCGTGCTCCTCGCGACGTCTTCGCCGCCGCCCGATCCCAGCAGTTCGAGCCAGGCTCGGCTTGCCACCGGCGTCGCGCTCAGGCGTGATCGGGGGTCGACGAGCACGTCGCGGAGCGGCGCCGTAAGGGCCTGACCGCCGAGGCGGGTCAGTGGCACCCCGATCCCGGCTCGCCCGAGGTCGACTGCGACGACCGTCCAGAGATCGGCTCCGGCGAGATCGAGTCGAGCCGCTACCCGGAGCAGCCAGCTCCGCCGCGCGGCGCTCGGCACGACGAAGAGCGCGTGCCAGCCCCGCCGGCCATCGAGCGCACGGTGGTAGGCGCGGAGCTTGTCGTGGATCGGGGCGATGTGTTGCGTCGCCTCGTCGATCTCGAGGCAGAGGACGCCAGAGCCGGTCTCGGTCACGAGCACGACGATTGCGTCAGGGGCAGTTCCGTCAGGCGCCAGGTCGGCGACGATCGACTCGGGCAGCCACAGCTGCACGGGTGGCTGGGGCTCGCACATGCCTGCGCGGACGAGGGCGCAGACGGCCTCGACGCCATCGAGCGTGTGGGCAAGGTAGCCCGGACCGCGCCAGGGGTTCCGCCGGTAGCCGAGCCGCTGGAGGCACGCCGCCGAGAGCCGGTACGCGAGGGCTGGGCCACCACGGGCACTAGGAGCCCGCGTCGGTAATCGCTCCGCGGAGCGGGCCGGTGCCGAGGTGTGACCAGCCGGGAGTGAGAAGCGCCGCCAGCCATGGCCGCAGGCCGCAGAGGAGCTGGGTGGCACCGGCAACGAGACGGCGTCCAGTGGGCCATCGGCTGAGCCGGCGGGCTCGTCCGCCGTCCCGGCCCGGTCCCTGGCCGACCCTCGCGGCCCCGAACAGCTTGCCCAGGTTGTGGACGGCACACACGAGCTGCCATTCGGCGCTGGCCTTGGCCAGGCCTCGCAGGCGGAAGCGCCGAAAGCCCCGGGCCTCCTTGATCTGGCCGAAGACGGGCTCCACGATCGCCTTGCGCCGACGGTAGATGGCGCGGCCCCGCTTGGTGCGCAGCTTGCGGGTCATGCGTCCCTGACGCGAGAGGCCGGCCGGGATGCGGCCCCGCGGTGCTGCCGGCGCCCGGGCCGGCCCGTGGCGCTCGCGGCGGGTGGCGATGTAGGCGTCGATGCCGCGTGCTTCGAGATGGGCAAGGTTGTCGTCCGAGGCGTAGCCGGCGTCGGCGAGGACCTTCTTGGGCCGCCGGCCGGTATTCGCCTCGATCTGGTCCACCACGGCGGGCAGGGCGCCGGTGTCGGTCGCGCTCGCGTCGAGGCTGGTGGCCACGATCACCTGGTGCGCGTCGTCGACGGCGGCCTGGGCGTTGTAGCCGTAGATGAAGCCGTCGGGCTTGGACAGCATGATGCGGCTGTCGGGATCGGTGAAGTTGCGCTGGGCCTTCGCCTCCGGGACCGCGGCGGGATCGCCGGCCCGCTCGCGCGCCTCGGCTTCGAGCGCGGCCTTCGCCTCCCGGATCCGGGCCAGGCGCGTCTCCCGGCGGCGCAGCTCATCGGGCAGCTCGTCGCCCCGGGCGTCGCCGAAGCGCGCGTCCTCCGCGGCATCGAGCGCCTCGGCCTCATCGAGGAGGGCCTGCACCTCGGCGGCGAGCCGGGCTTCCTGCTCCACCATGCGCGCGTAGCTCATCGCCTTGTGCACCGAGGCGTTCGCCTTGAGCTTGGTGCCGTCGATCGCGATCCGCCCGAGCTTGACGAGGCCCGCCCGCTCGCAGAGGTGCAGGACGTCGAGGAAGAGCGCCCGGAAGGCCGCGAGATGCCGCCGGCGGAACTCGGCGATCGTCTTGTGGTCCGGGCGCGCCAGCCCGGCGAGGAACATGAAGCCGATGTCCGATCCCAGGCGCGCCTCGATCCGCCGGGAGCTCGTGATCCCGCTGGCATAGCCGTAGAGGAGGACCTTGAGCATCATCCGGGGGTGGTAGGGCGGCATCCCGCGGGGCTCGTCGTGGGCGGCCAGGAAGGGCCCGAGGTCGAGCTCGTCGACAAGATCGGACAGGAACGCCGCGAGGCCGTCGGGGTCGACCCAGTCATGCAGGCTGGGCGGCAGGAGAAGGAGGCTGTCCTGGTCGTAGGGGCGGAAGGTCTTCGAACGCATGAACGATTCTCGCACGCGGGGAGGGCCGAGGGTTGGCATTACCGACACACCCTCCTAGCATCCCGGGGCCCGCGCCGTCCGGTGGACGGGCGCGGGCCCCTGCCTTATGAACGCGGGACGCGCGTCAGATCGGCCTGGCGCAGTCCGCGGCGTGCTGGTGCGCTCCGTTCGCGATCGCCCCGGACTCGGGCGTCGGTCCCTGCCCCACCTGCTCCTCAGCCGGCCCGGGTCTTCCGGTCGTTCGGCACTTGTAGCGGGGTCGACGGCGCGAATGCTCGCCGTGTGCAGGGGGGCGTTGACGCGCGGGCCTTGATCCGGCCGCCAGGACCGCGCCGAGCTACT
>JAJYJR010000848.1 GCA_021789355.1 Chloroflexota bacterium
CTCGCGTTCGGCGCCCGGTGGGGCTGCGCCACCCGACGAGGAGGTGGTACCGAACTGTGTCTGCCGACTGTGGGAGTCGCCCAGCGCCCAGGAGCCGATCGCGATGACCAGCCCGACGGCGAGGGCGGTCGCCCCATCGGCCGGACCGACCGCCTGGCCCGCCAGCGCGTCGCGCCCCAGCAGCACTGCCAGCGCCAGGATGGCGCCGAGTGTCCCGATCCAGGCGGTGCCGCCTGCCCGCGCGACGTTCACGCCCTCACCATACGCCGGCCGACCATCGGCGCCCGCTTCGCGACGAACGGGCCGATGCCGCTGCACACGGGCCCAACGCCCCTCAGGTCACACCTGGACTCGGCGCATCCGGCTCCGCTGCTCGATCCCTGCGGTGCGGACAGGCGTCGTCCGGACCCACCCGCGAGAGGCGTCGCCGGGCCGTTCCGAGATTGAACGTATCGGCGGCCGCGCTCGTCGGTAGAGTGAGCGTCCACGAAGGGGTCGGAGAGTGGGAGTGGCCGACACCACCGCCGTGCGCAGCGAGCGACGTCTGGACCGTGAGGAGGGCTTCGCTCGCCTCGTCTCGCAGGAGCTCGCGGCCGCCTACCGCACGGCTGCACTGCTCCTGGGCGACAGCGCGGAGGCCGAGGACGCGACGCAGGACGCCCTCGTGCGCGCCTGGCAGCGCTGGGACCACCTGCGCGAGGACGAGCGCGCCGGCGCGTGGTTCGGACGCATCCTCGTCAACGTCTGCCGGGATCGGCTGCGCTCGCGCCATACGACCGTCGTCCGCTGGCTGCCCGACCCCGCCGCACCCGACCCGGCCGCGCGGACCGCCGAGCGCGACGCCCTCTGGGCGGCGTTCGCCGGTCTCGGCGCCGACCAGCAGATCGTGGTCGCCCTGCGCTTCTACCTCGACCTGTCGGTCGAGGCCATCGCCGAGCGGACGGGCGTGCCGCCTGGCACGGTCAAGTCGCGCCTGCACCACGCCCTGCGGGCGATGCGCGCCGCCTACGAGGCGCAGGCCCGCGCCCCGGAGGCCGACCGATGAGCGAGCAGTCCTTCGAGGACGCGATCCGATCGATGCTGCGGGCGGCCGCCCCGCCCGAGGTGCCGGCGTCGCTCGAGCAGCGGGCCTTCGCCATCCCCTACGAGATACGGACAACAGGGCGCGGGCGACGCGCTGGGCGCACCCTGCGCGGCCTGGCCGGCGCGCTGGCGGCAGTGATCGTCGTCGTCGCGCTCGTCTCCGCGGCCGTGCTCCTGCGGCCGTTGGTCGTGCCCGGCGGCGCCACGTCCACCGTCAACCCGATCGGTGTCGCCTCGGTCTTTGGCACCTTGAGCGCGAGCGACTTCGAGCTGGTCATCGGCGATCGATCGTTCACGGGAGGGCCGTCGGGCTGGAGCCACCCGTCGGCCAGTCTCGGCCTCGAGGTCAGCATCACCGGTTCGTCGACCTTCGGGTCGTTCGAGCTGCACTGGATCGAACACGCCGCACCGATGACCCTCGTCGCCTACGTCGAGGCCAACGCCCACGACTGGTGGGTGAGCGAGATCGTTGCCTCGGAGGGCCGACCTGACGGGACCGGCTGGCTCTACTTCGAGGGCCCCTTCTTCGAGCGGCCGCTGGGCAGCGCATACGACGGGGAGGCGGTGCTCGCGAGCAGCCGCTCGACAGATGGCCTGACGGCCACGCTGCGCTTCGGGCACCTCCGCCTCACCGCGTTCCAGTCAGGCTCGGTGCCCCGCGATCCCACGAAGGGCACGATGGCTCCGGGGCCATCGGGCGGCGGCACCGTGGACGCGAGTGCCGACCCGGACTTCATCGCCGTGGCCGGCCCAACTGAGGGGATCCCGGGGTACGCCCCCCGGGCGCTGGTGCTCAGCACCGGGCCGACGAACGGATATGTGGGCGCGCCGCCCGACGTCCCGGTCTACGCCGCCGATCTCCGGACGCTCGTCGGCTACATGGTGAGCGGCCGTGGCTTCGTGCCACTGACCCAAGTGGCGGCCACACCCGCCGGCACGAGCACGCCGCCGGTCGGTCGTGCGCCGGCAACCCTGCTGCCCGGCGAGCTGGTACTCGCGACCGCCGCGCCCGGCAGCACGGGCGTCGCCGGCACCCTGCTCACAGGCGTGCTCGGGGGCGAGGTGCGCGGGGATCACGCGTGCCTGTGGCTCACCCCATCGGACGCGCCCACGACCCGCGTGGCCCTGGTCTGGCCCTCCGGCTACCACGCCTACGACGATCCGCCCCTCCAGATCAACGCTCCCGACTATCGCGTGATCGCGCTCGCTGGCTCGACGGTGTCGCTGAGCGGCGGGTCGCCTGCGCCGGGCGCCACCCCCACGCCGGACCTGGACCCCTGCGGCGCAGGCTCGATCTTCGTCGTATCAGGCGTCGTTTCCACCGGGGGCGCGGTGACGCCGGTGACTGTGGCCATGCCATCGGCGGCGCCCTGACGAGCGCCATAGTGGTCCCTCGCGGTCGGTGCGGCTCCGATCCGACGCTCGCCGTCCGGAGCCAGCTGCGCAGCGCGCCCGTGGCGCGCAGGCGGGGTCAGGTCATCGACGCGGAGTCCGCGAGGTGCTCCGCGCCAGCAGGACCTCGCGTTGGTGAGGCCGGCGGGCACGGAGCGGCTCGTTGACCCATTCGGCACCATGAGCGGGTCTACCAGGTGCCATGACAACCGGAGCCCTCGTGGCCATCGTCGGCCGGGCAGCTGTGGGAGGTGCGACGACGGGCACGGACGCAGCGACGCTCGAGGCGATCATCGCGCGCGAATACGCGCGCCTCGTCCGGCTGGCGGGCGCCATCTGCCGGGAGCCCGCCGACGCCCAGGACGCCGCGGCGGCGGCGATCGAACGGGCCCTGCGCCACCGGGCGACGCTGCGCGATCCGACG
>JAJYJR010000849.1 GCA_021789355.1 Chloroflexota bacterium
CCCGACCGCGAGTTCGTGCCACAAGTGCGTCACGGTCGGTTGGCAAGTCGGGCGTCGTGCCATAGAAGCTGGCACGGCCCGTCGCCAAGGTGGCGCTATGAGACCGGCGAGGACGACGAGGTCGACGGAGAAGGCGAAGCTCGGGCGACCAAGGCTCAGGATCCCGAACCGACCCGAGGTGTGCCCACTCGGCCACGAGGGCGACATCATCCTGTGGGGTCAGCGCCTCTGGACAACCGCCCCGTTCCGCCGCCAACGGTTCCACTGCACCCCGCCCGACGGCTCGAAGGGGCACACCTTCTCCCTCGGCCGCCGACGCGCGGCCACGCACCATCCGGCCGGCGAGGCGTGCGTCACCTGCGATCTCACACCGGGCGTCGCCGAGGGTCCGATCTCGCCCGTCGGCTACCGCCACACCGCGGTCGAGATCGCCCACCTGCTCGAGCTCGTCGGTCAGGGCACCTCGCTGCGTCACGCGAGCCAGACGGTCCGCCTCGAGGCCCACCGCTGCTGGGAAGACCCCCACGGGCTCCGCCATGCCAGCCGCCAGGGCGCCCTCGCGGCCCGCTATCTCGATCTCTTCGGCACGGCGATCGACGCGGCGCTCGCCCCGACGCGCTGCCCCAGGATCCTCATCCTCGACTCGAAGCCCCTCAGCCTGCGCGCGCACGGTGCCGAGAAGCAGGACCCGAGCTGGAACAGCGCGGAGCGTGGCGGGGCGGTCTTCGTCGCGGTCGGCGGCGACGACCCACGTGGGCGCTCGCTGCCCTGGCGGATCGGGCTCGCACCCGACGAGACGACGAGCTCGTGGCTCGACTTCCTCGATGAGATCGACCCCGACGGCGAGGGGCCGGCGTGGGTCGTGGCCGATGGCGCCAAGGCGATCGCGAACGCGGTCGCGCACCGCTGGCCGAACGCCGCCTTCTACGCCTGCGAGTTCCACCTCGGTCGGGCGCTGAAAGAAGCTGCCGGCCGAGACGGCATCTGGACCGACGACCCAGCCCTCGCGACGCTGTTCCGGCAGGCGTTCTGGTCGCACCACGACTGGGATGCCCTGGGCGCGTTCATCAGCACCAGACAAGCGGCGAACCTCGACGCCTGGTGGCGGGCGAACGATCCCTTGATCCGTCAGCAGATCGGGCTCCGAGGCCGGTTCTGGGGCTTCCCGCGCAGCAACGGGGCGGCCGAGCGCATCTGTGACTGGATCGACCGCCGCTTCGGACGACGCCGCCGCTCCAGCCTGCGCAACGCCCGTCGCCTGCAGCTCGTGCTCGCGCTCGTGCGCGCGTACCACGCCGGCCAGGCCGATCTCGCCACGCTCGCCGTGATCGTGAAGCGCGAGCTGCGCGAGCTCCCGGCGCCGTTCCGGTTCGCCTGGACCGCGCTCCACGACCGATCGACCCAGCCCTGCTCGATCGCCACCTTGATCATCGACGCCCACGACCGAGCGACGCGTGGGCAGGCACGCTACATGGCCGCAGCCAAGGCCCGCTCGGTGCTCGCCAACGTCGCGGCCCAGAACGGTGCGCTCGCGGCCGCCGGACACCCGCCGCTCCGGGCGACCGTCGCGCCCGGCCGCGTGACGGCCTCAGTGAAGGTCCGCGGCCTGCTGCTCGCGCGCGACTTCCCACTCGTCGCTCGCGACTGGGACGCCGACGCCAACACGCAGCCGCTCTCGGGCGTGACGGCCGGCTCCGGCTATCGAGCCCACTGGCGGTGCCATCGCTGCGCCTTCGAGTGGACCGCGCCGGTCGGCCAGCGGACGTGCCGCCAGACGCGTTGCCAACGCTGCTCGACCGAGCGAGCCGACGGTCGAAACTCTCTCGTGGCCGCCCATCCCGAGCTACTCTCCGAATGGGACGCCGAGGCGAACCGGCCGCTCCGGCCAGAGCGCATCAAGGCGACCTACGCCAAAGCCGTCCGCTGGCGTTGCACTGACGACCCGAGCCATCCGAGCTATCGCATGTCGCCCGTCACCCGTGCGACGAAGGCCATCGGCTGCCCGCTCTGCCGCAAGAAACGGGCGCCACCGCAACAGAACGCACGAGGCCAACGGGCGGCCTGACGTCAGGCGGCCGGCCGAGCGATCGCCGCGTGTGACGTGCGCACCTTGCGCTCTCACGCACGGCACACCAAGATCGAACCGTGGCCGAGCGTCGGGTCCCCATCCTCCTGCTGACCGGCCCACCGGGGGTCGGCAAGACCGCGATCGCGCTCGAGGTCTCGCTCCGGCTCGGCGCGGCCGGCGTCGCGCACGCCGTCGTCGATCTCGATGCCCTCTCCTGGTGCTTCCCGGCCGCGCCGGACGATCCGTATCGCACCCGTCTGGCGCTGCGCAACCTGGCGGCGCTCTGGCCCAACTTCCGGGCGGCCGGCGCGGAACGGCTGCTGGTCGCCCGCACGATCGAGACCCGCGCCGAGGCGGACGAGATCGCCGCGGCCATCCCCGGCGGGAGCATGGTGGTGGTGCGCCTGCACGCCACGCCGGAGGCGCTGGCTGCGCGCCTGCGCGCCCGAGAGGTCGGCTCGGGCTTCGACGCGTTGCTGCAGCGAGCGACCGATCTCATCCGCCTGATGGACTTGGCCCAGGTCGAAGATCACCTCGTCGAGACAACGGGCCGGTCGGTCGTCGAGGTCGCCGCCGAGATGCTCCAGCTCGCCTGGATGGATGCGTGACCGTGCGCCCTGCCCGGGCACATTGCCGGGTCTCGTGATCGAGACGCGGCACGGCGCAGGTGTCGTCCGGCTGCACACTTACCAACCGACCGTGACGCACTTGCAAACCCACCTGCATTGACAGATCCTGCCGGACCGGAGGGCCAGTTCCTGCCGGAGCGGGTGTGGATGGTGGTGGTTTCCCACGAGCACAGGGCCCATTCCGGAGGGTCGGACGGCGA
>JAJYJR010000850.1 GCA_021789355.1 Chloroflexota bacterium
CCGCTCGCGGCGCCGGCCGGCGAGCCGATCTACACCCTGAAGAACGGCGCGGACCTGCTGCGGATCGCCGCGCAGGGCCAGGGGCTGGCGGTTGGAGCGGAGGCACCCGAGCTGACGCCGGCGAACACCGCGCCGCTGTGCGACCTCGCCGGAGGACCGGTCACCCTCGCGGCGCTCCGGGGCCGGCCCGTCTGGATCGTCTACTGGACCACCTGGTGCCCGGCCTGCCAGCGCGAGGCGCCAGCCATCGAGGCGACCTGGAAGGCGCGGCAGGCCGAGGGCTTGGTCATCATCGCGGTCGACCTGCAGGAGCCGGCCTCCGTGGTCGCGGCCTACGCGAGGGAGCATGGCCTCACCTACCCGATCGTACTGGACCCGGATGGGGTAACGGTCTCGACGTACGGCGTCTTCGGCCTGCCGACCCACTACTTCATCGCTCGAGCCGGCGTGATCGCCGATCGCAGCTTCGGCGAACTCGATCGGGCGCAGATGGAGCAACGGGTGGCGACAATCCTCGGCCGGGTGGGCGGCGGCGGGCCACCCTAACACAGGGTTCGGGGTGATCGAAAGGTCCCTCAACGGTGAGGGCAGGCGCCGGGGCGCCGGCCAAGGACCGGTGGAAGAATCAGCCCACAAGGACCGATTAGGAGCGGGAAGGTGCTCCCGCGCGCAGCCAAAGGAGGGTCCCGCCATGGACGCCCCGGCCACCTACCTGAGCTGGAACTTCGTCCTCATCTCGATCCCGAACCTTCTGATGACCGTCGGGATGATCGTCCTGTTCGCGGCCGCGCTCCTAGCGCCGTTCCCGCATGGCGACCACGGCGACGGCGCACGGGACAACCGTGATGCCTGAGCCGGGGTCCGAGCCGCCGACTGAGCTGACCAACTGGACGCTCGCAGCCCGGCGAGCGCTCGAGCGCCACCTGCCGATCGAGCACCTGCTCCCCGGGCGGCAGCCCTACTACGTCGGCTCGTGGGTCTACGTCTTCGGGGTGGTGGCGATCGGGGCGCTCGTCTGGACCGTCGCCAGCGGGGTCGTGCTCGCGTTCTTCGGGCCAGGGTGGTGGCACGTGTCGGGCGTCGGGCATTTCGTGAACAGCGTCCACTTCTGGGCCGTCCAGGTCTTCTTCGTCTTCATGGTCCTCCACCTCTGGGGCCAGTACTTCGCCGCCGGCTGGCGGGACGGGCGGGCGCCGACCTGGATGGTCGGAGTGGTGATCTTCGCGGTCAGCATCGTCACGGCCTTCACCGGGTACCTCTCCCAGCAGAACTTCGATGCCCAGTGGATCGCCGTCAACGCCAAGGACGCGACCAACGCCGCGGGCATCGGGGCCTTCTTCAACGTGCTCAACTTCGGCCAGATGTACGGGCTCCACGTGATCCTTCTCCCGGCGCTCGTCACCGCCCTGGTCGTGGTCCACGTCGTCCAGGTGCGCCTCCGGGGCGTGGTGCGGCCGATCGAGCCGGCCGATCGAGCCGGCCACGACCCGGCCGAGGACAGCGCGCCGGGCCAGAACGGAGCGCCGCGGCAGTGACCGGCGCCGCCGATCCCCAGGCGCGCTACTACGCCGGCATCCGGATGGTGCCCTACGACCTCTTGAAGGAGCTGGCCCGCGCTCTCGCCGCGACCGCGGTCCTCGTCATCGCCCTCGCGGGCGTCCTGTCGTCCCCCGACAAGCCACCGGTCACGATCCAGCAGTGGGCCCAGGCCGATCCGATCGACTTCGTCACGACCGCCACCACCGAGCTTGCCGGCGAGAGCGGGACGGCCCAGTACGGGCCGCCGTACACCGCCACGCCGGGCGCCGCTCAGGCGATCGGGCCGTTCGCGCCGGCCGAATGGGCGGGCCTGAGCACGCCCATCGACACCGCCCAGGACTTCGTCCTCCACCCCCTCTCGCTCGCGACTCCCGGCGACCCGGCCCTCGTGTCGGCCCTGGCCACCTACGATGGGGCGAGCGCCGACCGGCGTGGCGCGTGGCTCGCCGCGTACACCAAGGCACTCGGGGGCGCGCACGTCGCTGACGGCCAGGTGACGGTGGCGGCCGGGGACTACGGGCCGGTACCCACGCTCATGGCCCGCCTGCTCGCGATCGCGCGCACGGGTGGCCTCGACGGGCTGCTCCTCCAGAGCGGCCACCTCTACGAGACGGACTTCACCCGACCGCTGCTCTTCATGGGCGACGGCAGCTACCTCTCCGGTCTCGCGGCGCAGGAGCACCTCACGGGGGATCAGTGGGGGATGATGAACGAGACCGGCAGCTATCCAGGCCAGACGTGGCTCTGGCTCTACACGTTCTGGTACCAGATCCCGCCGTTCAGCACGGCCCCGAACGCGGACCTCGTCGTCGTCCTCCTCATGGTCGTCCTGACGGGGGCGCTGGCGCTCGTGCCGTTCATTCCGGTCCTGCGTGACATCCCGCGCTGGGTCCCCATCTACCGCCTCATCTGGCGGCGGTATTACCGGACGACGCGCCCGGCGGGCGAACGATCCGGCGATCCGGGGTGATTACCGCTCGCACCCATGGCGCTGGGGGCCTTTGCTCTTCCTGGCCACCGACCGGATCCGGCCTCTACAGGCAGCTGAGCGGCGACTTGGGCGGGATCACGCCCGGCTGACCGAGGGCGATCGGCAGCGGCCCCAGGGTGATCTTGCCGATGTCGAGCGTGAGGACGCCCTTGGCGTCAACGGTCGAGGCGAAGCGGTCCAGGCTGCGCGGCGCGGGACCCAGGCCCAGGACCTTGATCCCGAGCCGATCGTAGCGCGAGCCGTGGCAGGGGCACTCGAACCAGAAGTTCTCGGGGCAGAAGTTCGGCGTGCAACCGAGACGCGTGCAGCGCTGATAGAGGGTCCGCACGTTGGTGGCTGCGCCGGACCCTTCGGGGCTCGCGCCTGG
>JAJYJR010000851.1 GCA_021789355.1 Chloroflexota bacterium
ACCCCGCGGTCGGCACGCGTCCCCGCGGAGTCCATGGCGGACCGGGCGCGACGACAGGATGCGTTCATGGGCGCTCGCACTTCGAACGTATCGTAGCGGCGCAGCCCGGAACCGGCCCGGTCCGCGTGCGCGGCAGGTATACTCCCGTGGCCGCCGCGCGTTTCGGGCCGCCAGTCTGCATGTGCCCGACCGATGGCCGGGCGCCCCGACAGCACAGCACGCAGGACTCCGCCACGAGCATGCTCGACCTCTTCTTCGGTCTCTTCTCCCGTGACATCGGGATCGATCTCGGCACGGCCAACACCCTCGTCCACGTCCGGGACCGGGGCATCGTGATCAGCGAGCCGAGCGTGGTCGCGCTCGACACCAAGACCAGGAAGGTGCTCGCGATCGGGGCCGAGGCAAAGCGGATGGTGGGTCGCACGCCGGCCAACATCATCGCGGTGCGTCCGCTGCGCGACGGCGTCATCAGCGACTTCGACGTCACCGAGCAGATGATCAAGTACTTCGTGAACAGGGTGCACGACCGGGTCGGGCTGATTCCGCGGCCGCGCATGCTGCTCGGGGTGCCGTCCGGCGTAACCGAGGTCGAGAAGCGCGCGGTGCGGGACGCGGCGCTGAACGCCGGGGCGCGCTGGGCTCGCCTGATCGAGGAGCCGATGGCCGCGGCCATCGGTGCCGGCCTGCCGGTGAGCGAACCATCGGGGAGCATGATCGTGGACATCGGCGGCGGGACCACCGAGGTCGCCGTGATCAGCCTGGGCGGCATCGTCATCAGCCGCAGCATCCGCATCGGCGGCGACGAGATGGACATGGACATCGTGGGGTTCGGCCGCCGCGAGTACAACCTGCTGGTGGGCGAGCGGACCGCGGAGGACATCAAGATCGCGCTCGGGTCGGCATACCCGGGCGAATGGGACGAATTGCGGGTGACGCTCCGCGGCCGCGACCTGCTGACCGGGCTGCCGCGCGCGGTGGAGGTCGGCGCCGACCAGGTTCGCGAGGCGATCGAGCCGTCGGTCCAGCAGATCGTGGACATCGTCAAGGACACCATCGAGGAGACGCCACCGGAGCTCGTGGCGGACATCATGGACCAGGGGATCGTGCTGGCCGGCGGTGGGGCGCTGCTGCAGGGGCTCGACCGCCGGATCGCGGAGGCGACCCAGATGCCGGTCCACGTTGCCGACGATCCGCTCACCTGCGTCGCACGCGGTACCGGGAAGGCGCTCGAGGAGCTCAACGCCATGGAGCGTTCGCTCGTCGCCGAGACGTACTCGCGCCCGCCGCGCTGAGCCGCGCGCCATGTTCGCGACGCGCGCCAGCCGGCGACGGGGGATGCTGTGGGCCGTCCTCATGGCGACCGGGCTCCTGCTCCTCGCCCTCAGCGGAACCTCTCCCATGCGCAGCCTCCAGGTCGTGGTGGGTAACCTGCTGACTCCCGCCCAGGCGGCGCTGTCGGGCGCCACGCGCTCGGTCGGATCGATCGTCGGCGCACTGAGTGAGATCGACCAGCTGCAGGCGCAGAACCGCGCGCTGGAGCAGCAGAACCAGCAGCTCTCGGTCGAGAACCGACAGCTCCAGGAGATCAAGATCCAGAACGACCAGCTGAGCCGCCTGCTGGGCGTCCAGGGCTCGCTCGACTACAGCACGGTGGCCGCGACGGTGGTGAGCCGCGAGGTCTCGCAGTACACGCGGGTGATCACGATCGATGCCGGGACCGACCGCGGCATCGCGCTCAACGACGTCGTGGTCGCGGATGGCGGTGCCCTGGTTGGCTCGGTCTGGGAGGTCGGCAGCGACTTCAGCCGGATCCTGCTGATCAGCGACACGCGCTCCACCGTGATCGGGCTCATCGAGTCGAGCCGCGCCACCGGTGAGGTGATCGGGCAGCTCGGCGGTGCGCTCGTGATGCAGGACATTCCCGCGACCGAGCGGGTCAACCTGAACGACACGGTCGTGACCGCCGGGATCGACCTCGGCAACGGCATCAAGTCGCCCTTCCCCAAGGGGCTCCTCATCGGCAGCATCGTCGATGTCCAGCGCGATCCGAACGCGGTGGTCCAGACGGCGTTCATCAATCCCGCCTCGGACCTCGACAAGCTCGAGTACGTGCTGGTCATCACCGACTATCACGGCGGGCTTCCGCCGGTCCCCTCGTCGTCGGGCTCGCCCTCGGCCGCCGGATCGCCCGGTGCGTCGGTCGCGGCGCTCCCCCTGCCGCAGCCGTCGCTCGCGCCCGCGCCGTGATGCCGCGGGTCCAGGGCCCGCCACTGCCCGCCCCCGCCGCGACGTGACGCGTGGCGGCCCCTGACGCCCGACCGTCAGGTGCGCCGCCCCAGCATCTCGACCCGCAGCCCCGCCGCTCGCGCGGCCCGCGCGTCCACCACGTTCCGCGTGTCGTAGACGAGGTCGCCGGCCATCGCGGGGCGCATGGCCGCCCAGTCGATCCCCCTGAACGCGGCCCACTCGGTCGCGACCAGCACCGCATCCGCGCCGCGCGCGGCCTCCACCGGGTCGGCAGCGGTCTCGAGCCGAGGGTCGGCCCGGCGCGCCGTCTCCGTCGCCTGCGGGTCGTAGCCGGTCACGATGGCGCCCGCCGCGCGGAGCTCGCGCGCGAGTGCCAGCGCCGGCGACTCGCGGACGTCGTCCGTGCCGGCCTTGAACGCGAGGCCGAGCAGCGCGACCCGGGCGCCGGCGAGCGGCCGGCCGAGCAACGCGCCGAGCCGCGCGACGACCGCGCGCTGGTGCGACACGTTCGAGCCGCTCACCGCGTCGATGAGCGGCGTGGGCACTCCCGTCCGGGCGCTCAGCAGCGGCAGCGCGAGCGCCTGCTCGGGGAGGCACGATCCACCGATCCCTGGCCCGGCGCTCAGGAACGCCTTG